>DATEWO010000134.1:0-13648 GCA_035257925.1 Propionibacteriaceae bacterium
CAGGCTTGTGCTGGCTCCTCGGACAGTGACCGCCAATGCCCCAGCGGCAAGGCCGCCCCTCAGGGCATCGCGTAATGAGGCGCCGCGAGCCAGTCTTGCACCAAGTGCCCCGCAGAAGGCGTCACCGGCCGCAGTTGTATCCACTGGCGTTGCTGGGAAAGCCGGATATTCCGCGACGCCATCGGGCCCGACGACGACGACGCCGTGGGCGCCGCGAGTGATCATCGCGATGCTCACACCGTGGCGGAGGAACCATCGCGCTGCCTGCGCTGCCGAACGGCGATCCGTGACTGAAATGCCGGTGAGCACCTCCGCCTCAAGCTCGTTCGGCTTGACGACGGAGACACCCGGCCACACCTCTGGCGGTATTGGCTGCGCCGGTGCCGGGTCCAGGACCAGTCGCAGCTGGCAGTCCTGACAGACCTCAGCCACCCGCTGCACGACAGTTAGTGGGATCTCCAGTTGCACCAGCACGACGGAGACGTGATCACGCAACGATCGGAGTGAGGCCTCCACATCGTCGGGGCTCAGCCGGTGATTGGCGTTGGGAATGATCATGATGTCGTTCTGGGCCGAGACGGTATCCACCCGGATGTGAGCAATGCCAGTTGCGCCGTCGACGATGCGGACTGCCGTGACGTCCACGCCCTCATCGGCGAGCGCGCCCAGCGTAAGGTCGCGGAAGAAGTCATCGCCCACTGCGCCGATCAGGTAAGTCGGGGCACCCGCGCGTACCGCCGCAATCGCTTGATTCGCGCCCTTCCCGCCGAGCACCAGGGAGAAGTCGGTACCGATGACCGTCTCCCCTGGCCGCGGCAGTGGCGAGCCGAACGCGGCCAGGTCAGCATTGATGCTGCCTACCACTGCCACGCCGGTGCGGGCATCCATGTCCCAATTTTGTGTGCTGCTCGCGCAATCGCGCGTGGAACCCGCCTACTTCGTCGTCGCTCGCAGAGGAAAGAACGCCTCCGCTCACTCCTCGTCAGCACAGCGGCGCGCGATTCTCCGACGCTCGCAGCACGAGCGATCGCGCTGACTTGACCGACTGGGAGGATTACGACTGTGCTCGAACCCATGACCGCCGCCGATGAGTCGATCATCACCGCGCAGCTGCAACGACCGCCACGTGGCACAGTCGGGATCGCCTACCGCTGTCCATGCGGGAAGCCCGCGGTGGTCGTCACCCGCCCCCGGCTGCCGGACGGTACGCCGTTCCCCACCACGTACTACCTGACCTGCCCGCGGGCCGTTGTGGGCTGCTCGTCGCTGGAGTCGCAGGGCCTCATGGCCGAGATGAATCAGCGGCTGAGCCGTGATCATGATCTTGCGCTGGCCTATCGGCGAGCTCACCAGCATTACCTGACTGCCCGGGAGCGGCTGGACTCGGTGCCGGAGATCGCGGGGATCAGTGCAGGCGGGATGCCCGATCGGGTGAAGTGTCTGCACGCGCTGGTGGCCCACGCGCTTGCCGCCGGAACCGGTGTCAATGCACTCGGCGACGAAGCAGTGCAGGCCCTAGGCACCTTTTGGACTCGCCCGTGCCTAGAGGAGGCGTCATGACGCGCGTTGCCGCCATCGACTGCGGGACGAATTCGATCCGTCTGTTGATCGCCGAACCTGACGGCTCCGGTGGCCTGAGGGATTTGGACCGGCGGCTCGAGATCGTACGGCTCGGCCAAGGCGTCGATGCCACCGGTGAGTTCCATCCCGACGCTTTGCAGCGGACGTTCGCGGTGGTTGACCAATACGCTGAAGTGATCAAGAAAGCAGATGTGCCGGCCGCGAAAGTGCACTTCGTAGCGACGTCGGCGTCACGGGATGCCAAGAACCGCGACAGCTTCTTCGCTGGCATCAAGCAGCGGCTGGGAGTGCTGCCGGACGTGATCAGCGGTGAGACCGAGGCGCGCCTGTCCTTCATCGGAGCCCTCAGCCGGGTCACCCCAGAAGGCGAGCCGGTCCTGGTCATGGACATCGGCGGCGGTTCGACCGAGTTGATCACTGGCAGCGCCGCTGGCGAGATGCACAGCGCGATCTCCCTCGACATCGGATCGGTGCGCGTAACCGAACGGTTCTTGAAACAGAATCCCGTCGCAGATGATGATCTTGCACGGGCCACCGAGTACGTCGACGACCTGCTGGCGGAGAGCGGGGTCGACTTCGCATCGATCGGCACCTGGATCGGGGTCGCCGGTACCGCGACAACCCTGGCTGGGGTGTATCTGGAGCTGGAGCACTATGACCGCGAGCGGGTGCACGGCGCCGTCATCCCGTTGCCGGCGGTGCGGGAGTTGCTGTACCGGCTGGCCCGAATGACGGTTGAGGAGATACGGGCGCTGCCGTCGATGCACCCCGGGCGGGCCGACGTGATCACCGGGGGTGCGCTGGTCGAGGCCCGCATTGCCGCGCGCTTGCATCTGAAGGACCTGATCGTCAGCGAGTCCGACATTCTCGATGGGATTGCCCTGCAGCTGCTGCACCGGTGACACAATGCCGCGATGACCTCTCTTGCCATCACGGTTGTCGGCCATGACCGGCCTGGCATCATCGCGCAGGCTGCTGAGGTGCTGTCGCAGTGCGGTATGAATCTCGAGGACTCCTCGATGACGCTGTTGCGCGGTCACTTCGCAATGACCCTGATCTGCGCGGGGGAGGCCGACGCCGCCGAGATCGAAGCTGCGCTGCAACCGCTCGGCAACGGCTCGCTGGACGTCACGGTCCGCGAGGTGCCGGAGGAGCCAGACCTGCCACCGCTCGGGTCCACCTATCTGGTGACCGTCCATGGCGCGGACCGGCTCGGTATCGTCGCACGGCTGGCGAGTGTGATAGCCGAGGCAGGCGGCAACATCACCGACCTGACCACCCGTCTCTCGGGGACCCTGTATGTGTTGCTGGCCGAGGTTGACCTGCCCCGATCAGCCGATGTCGAGTCGCTGCAGACTCGGCTCGCCGAGGTGTCTGCGGAGTTGGGCGTGGACACCAGCATGCGATTGATCGAAAACGACCAGCTGTGAGCTTGATGCTGCCGACTCTGCCTGACGGCCGCGTGCTCGATGTGGTTCACGCCCCGAGCCATCTGCTGTCGGTTTCCGGGTTGCCTGTCGATCCGGCGGATCCGTTTGTCGTCCAGCTATGCGCCGATCTCGTTGCAACCATGCGGGTGTCACCAGGTTGTGTGGGCCTCGCTGCGCCTCAGGTTGGAGTCTCGGCACAAGCGTTCTGCGTGGACGTCTCGGCACATCCGAAGACCCGGACAACGCACGGGCTGATCGTGCTTGTGAATGCCGAGATCGTTGAGGCCAGCCGCGCCGAGAAGGGTCGTGAGGGTTGCATGTCAGTGCCAGATCTGACAGGTGATGTGAAGCGGGCGACCAAGGTGACGGTGGCTGGTCTGCTTCCCCTGAGCGGCGAGCGGGTGTTGATCAGCAGCGATGCCTTCGAGGCTCGCGCGCTGCAGCATGAGATCGACCACTGCGACGGCCTGCTGTTCCTGGACCGCGTAGTTGGTGCCCACGCCGTCTATCCCCGCAAGGTCTATCTGCAACCGCCCGACGTGGGCGGTTCATGACGCCGCAGAGAGATCGGACAACCAACTGTCAGATCCCCAGCCGGAAGGCGAGCGGCGGGTAAGGTCGAGCAACTATGGACGGTCCGGCACGTGCTCGCTGGCCGTTCCGGCCCGGCGGCAACCGGCCTAGAACTCCGCACAATCTCGTGCAAGAGGAGGGCCGCGGCCCGGCCGAGAGCGGGCGGCGCCGAACCCTCACCAGCGTGCTGGCGCGGCACGCCGCACAGGTGCGCTCTCCTCGAGCGCTGCTGGTGGGTGTTGTG
This sequence comes from Propionibacteriaceae bacterium, assembly GCA_035257925.1. Taxonomy (GTDB): domain Bacteria; phylum Actinomycetota; class Actinomycetes; order Propionibacteriales; family Propionibacteriaceae; genus Microlunatus. The sequence goes on from DATEWO010000134.1 coordinate 3,829, forward strand.
AAGGCCATGCTGCTCACCTTGCTTGCTGCCTTCGCTGCAGCTCCCCTCGCGGCGGTCTGGGGAATCAGTCACGCGCAGGTCGAGGACTACCTCGGGCCGCATCGGGTGAGGTTCGCCAGCAACTTCAGCGGTGAGGTCGAACTGAACCTTGGACCGTTCGGCAATGCCTACCTTGTCAGCCCGGCAAGCCCGATTGGCCTTGATGTCACGGTGGGGGGTGTCGGAACCGCAGCAGAGAATCTGAATTCGCTGCTGTCAGAGGACACCCTCATCGCCTACACCAGCCTGTACACCGAGCCGAGGGAAGCTCTCGCCGGCATTGTTGAGCATTTGGTGCGCGACGCCGTACGGGAAGGCCTCAAGGCTGAGGCCGTCTTGCTGCTGGGGGTCGCGATCTGGCGGTTGCGTCGCCAGCTAATGCCCCCGTGGATCGTGCCACGGGTAACCAGGCGCCGCGCGGCCGCGGTTTATCTGACAGTCGTCGTGCTGCTGATCGGATCCATCCTGGTACCGGAGAGACCGAAGACTCCGCGCTATCCCGTCACAGTCACCGACGGTGGTCGTTTCTCGTCGCTCACGGTTGACAGTGTGTTATTGGCCGGCGTGCTGGATCGCGGCATCGAGGGCATCCGGCTGCTCAGCGCGCGCCAACAACGTGCGGTGCAGACCTACCTTGACTCAGCTGCCGGAAGCCTGTCGACCCAGCTCGAGGATCTGCCGGAACCGGGCGCGAACGAAACGATGATCCTGGGGTTCAGTGACCTTCACTGCAACCGAGCCATGATGGAGCTGATCAGTCGGCTGGCCCATGCGAGCCAGCCGTCGGTTGTGCTGAGCGCGGGAGACGACACGGTTAATGGCACTGCGGCCGAGCGTGGCTGCGTTCGCCGAGAGGCAGAGATTCCCGATGGGGTCCCTTTCCTGGTCGCGTCCGGAAACCACGACTCCGACGTGACAGAGGCTCAGATGAGAAACGTCGGTATGACGGTGCTTGACGGCCAAGTTGTCGAGATTGCCGGCCTCAGTGTGCTCGGCGACGACGACCCGGAGCACAACATCCCCTTCAGCGTCGATCGCGTCAAGGATCGGCCCGAAACCGAGGAAGAGCTGGCGCAAAGGCTGGTCGATGTCGCCCGTGACAAGCACACCGACGTCTTGCTGGTCCACCAGCCCGTCGCCGCCCGAGTGATCATGAACGCACCCAATCCGCCGGCGCCGCTGGTGCTGTGGGGTCACTACCACGCCCAGTCCGGTCCAAGAGTGATCATGCATGACGACGGGTCCTGGACAGTCGGCATGCAACAGGGCACCGCAGGCGGAGTGCGAGAGCCGATGTTCACCTCGTTCAGCACGCCGTTCTCCCCACCGCTGATCAGCGCCGATGTCTACTTCTACTTCCGCGACAACGCCACCGGCCTGATTACCGGCGTGCAGCCAGTGCACTTCCGGCCGGACGCGAGCGTGGTGATCGAGGACCGCATTGCAACTGGTGACCTGGCCGAACTGCCGTTGGAAACCCGAATCAGGCTGAGCGGCGCCTCGCCGACGCCCAGCACGGAGGCGTCTCGCTAACTCGCGCACAGCTAGGATCACACCCGCTACGGCTTATCTGGCCCCCGTAGCCCAAATGGCAGAGGCAGGCGGCTTAAACCCGCTCCAGCATGGGTTCGAATCCCATCGGGGGCACTGTGTTTGATGCTCCGCTCGGCTGCGCTCGCTCCGCGCGGATCGCGCTTTGGAGGCCGCCTACTTCGTCGTCGCTCGGTGACGAAAGAACGCGTCCCCTCGCTCCTCCTCAGCACAGCGGCGCGCGCGATCCGGGGTTCATCGCTCACTGTGTTGCTCGCTTGCCATTCGTGATCCGTCTCAAGATGGCAAACGTGGCTGGTTTCACGGCCTGGCACCCCGTTGGCCGGCTTGGGATGGGAAACGCAGACCGAAAGGATGGAGCGGTTCGCGGAGTCCTCGACAAACCTCACAGCTCTTTCAAAGCCGGAAGAAAAGGGTCTTTGCCCAGCGTTTCAGTAAACTGATAGGTGCGCCCAAACGAGGCGCCTGATCAGGAGGACACATTCATGTTGCGCAGTTCGAACCCGATCCTTTCCAGGCAGGACGCGTTCACACCCGCAGCACCGCAGTACAACCAGAACCCTTACGGCCAACCCCAAGCCGGTTACCCGCAGTACCCAGGTCAACCGCAGGCGCCTGTCCAGGCGCCCGAAGGCCGGATGACCCTTGACGATGTCGTCACCAAGACCGCCGTCACCATGGGCGTGCTGGTGATTGCAGCGGCGTTGGCGTGGAGGTTCGTACCGGAGACGCTCTACTTCCCGGCGCTGATCGCTTCGGGATTGATCGGATTCATCGTCGTGATGATCGTCGCGTTCCGCCGGAACGTCTCACCCGGTCTGGTGCTTGTCTACGCGGGCATCGAGGGCATCTTCATCGGCATGATCAGCAAGGTCTTCGAGAGCTACTACAGCGGCATCGTCGTTCAGGCGGTGATCGGCACCTTTGCGGCAGCCGGTGTGACCTTGGCGGCGTACAAGTTCTTCAACATTCGCGTTACGCCGAAGTTCAGAAAGGTCGTGATCATTGCGACCATCGCGTTCGCGGTGGCATTGCTGATCAACTTTGTGCTCGCACTGTTCGGCGTCAACTTGGGATTGCGTGACTCCGGTACCGGTGCTATCAGCCTGCTGGCTGTCGTCGTCTCCCTCATTGGTGCCACACTCGCGGTGCTGAATCTGGTGCTCGACTTCGACTACATCGAGCAGGGCGTCGCGATGGGTGCGCCGGCGAGCGAGTCGTGGCGTGGCGCTTTCGGCCTGACCGTGACCATGGTCTGGCTATACATCGAGATCCTGCGCCTGCTGTCCTACCTCCGCAGGTAGTTCTGGCGATCGTTGCTGGTCCGCCAGCCGATCGCTTACACGTGAGGGCCGCGCTTCCGACGGGAAGCTGCGGCCCTTGTGCTCGCCGCGGCAGCGAGCGGCCAAAACTGGTCGTCAGGGATTGCGCCGTAGAGTCGTGCGCGTGGAGTACGTGAACTCGCTCATCGAGCTAGTCGGACATACCCCGTTGCTCAGGCTCTCGCGGACCACGGACGGCGCCAAGCCCTTGGTCCTGGCCAAGGTGGAATACCTGAATCCAGGCGGCTCGGTCAAAGATCGGATCGCGCTCAAGATGGTCGAGGCGGCCGAGCGTGAGGGCAAGATCAAACCGGGTGGCACGATCGTCGAGCCCACCAGTGGCAATACCGGGGTAGGCCTAGCGATGGTCGCGCAGGCCAAGGGCTATGCCTGCGTATTTGTCTGTCCCGACAAGGTGAGCGAGGACAAGCGCAACGTGTTGACCGCGTACGGGGCACAGGTGGTGGTGTGCCCGACCGCCGTCGAGCCGGAACACCCAAACTCCTACTACTCGGTTTCCGATCGGCTGGTCCGCGAGATCGAAGGGGCCTGGAAACCGGATCAATACAGCAATCCGAATAACCCGGTTAGCCACTATGAGACCACAGGTCCAGAAATCTGGGAGCAGACCGACGGCAAGATCACCCACTTTGTCGCCGGGGTCGGCACCGGAGGCACCATCAGCGGAGCTGGTCGTTACTTGAAAGAGGTTTCAGAGGGCCGGGTCAAGATCATCGGCGCGGACCCGTCGGGTTCGGTGTACTCCGGCGGGACTGGGCGGCCCTATTTGGTCGAGGGTGTTGGTGAAGACTTCTGGCCGGCCAATTACGATCCCACCGTCTGTGACCGGGTGATCGAAGTGTCGGACGCGGACTCCTTCGCCATGACGCGGCGACTGGCACGGGAGGAGGCGCTACTGGTCGGCGGATCCTCCGGAATGGCGGCGGCAGCAGCCATCCGGTTGGCGCATGAAATCGACGATCCGGAGGCGGTGATCGTTGTGCTGCTGCCGGATTCCGGCCGCGGCTACCTCACCAAGGTGTTCAGCGACGCCTGGCTTACCCGATACGGCTTCGCGCCGAGACCCGACCAGTTCATACGCGTTGTCGGCGACGTACTACGGGAGAAGTCTGGCGAATTGCCATCACTGGTCCACACCCATCCGAATGAAACGGTCGCCCAAGCCGTCGCGATCATGCGGGAGTACAGCGTCAGTCAGATGCCGGTGGTGCGCGCGGAGCCCCCCGTGATGGCTGCCGAAGTAGTCGGAGCCGTGAGCGAACGCGGACTCTTGGATGCGTTGTTCAGCCACCGGGCGCGACCAGCGGACGCCGTGGCCAGCGTGATGGAGGAGTCACTTCCGATGCTCGGGATAACCGAGCCGGTCGCCGATGCAGTGGCTTTGCTGCGGAGTTGTGACGCGTTGCTGGTCCTCAATGACGGCAAGCCTGTTGGCGTGCTGACGCGGCAAGACTTGCTCAGCGACATCAATATCCACTAGGCGGGCGGCGCGCCCGAGGTGCCTTTGAGCAGCTCCGACAGCAGAAGCTGCCAGTTCTTGGTCCACGACACCGACCTCCAGGAGTCCAGTGGCACCCACTGCGCCGACTCTGTCGTGCCGCCCATGTCAAGCACGACTGGGTCAGTGGGATGCGAACAAGTGGCGCGATAGATGAGGCGTACCGCGTGGAAGTCCTCGATCGTCCCGTACGGGCTGCGACCGACCCAGTGCGAGGTTTGCACCTTGATCAGCTCACCCAGGACGATCTGCTGCGAAGTCTCTTCGGCAACCTCTCGGAGCACAGCCGAGGTCGGCGGTTCATGATCATCGAGGCCGCCGCCGGGCATGCCCCAGCGGCCGGTGACGGCAGTGCGCCCGGAGTACTCGGTGGCGAGCAGTCCCCGACTCGAGGTAACGACGGCGTATGCGGCGAAACGTTGCCTCACCGAAGGTCGCATGTCATCACCGAGCACCAGCCCGGCATCGCGTCCTTGCCGGCGTACCTCCGGACGCGGTTCGTCGACCACTGGACGTACCAGGAGCCGGAGGATCAACTCACCTGAGCTCGTGCGGTTCGCGTCTACAGGGCGGACGACTAGGTAGCCGCGGTCGTACGCGAGCACGTCGGGATCGGCGCCGTGGTCGAGAAATGCCTCGAACCCGTGCCCACCATGCTCGGTGATGCCGACAACCAGCACGTGGTCATCATTTCGCAAAAAGTTGCAGCTAAGTGCTGGCTCAGGTACGCCCGTCGACGTAGCGCTGGACGGTGGGGCCGATCTCGGCTACCAGGTCCTCTGTCCGGCGGTTCGCCAGAATCGGCATGCGCAACACATAGCGGCCCATCAGCAGGCCCAGGATCTGTGATGCGACTAGGCCTGCGCGCCTGTTCGCTTCCTCGGGTGGCAGGTCGTCGCGCCGCAGTACCTGACCGATGACTTCCAGGGCGAGGAACTCACCGACCGAGCGTGTCAACGCGGGGTCGGTCAGCGTCGTGCGGATCGCTGCCACCAAAGACGGCTGGAGCTCGGAGTCCCAGACCCCTAGAACGGTTCGGACGAGTCTCTCGCCGAGATCGTCCCTACTTCCGGCAGCAACCTTCTGGACGATTTCCGGCAGCTCAAGAGGTAGCGCCACCGTAGCGAGGAAAAGTTGCTGCTTGCTGTCGAAATAGTGGTGGATCAGCGCCGGATCCACTGCGGCTTCGGCCGCGATGGCGCGCATCGACGCACCCGCGAAACCCTTCTCCGCAAACGCCTGTCGGGCTGCCGTAATGATTTGGCCGCGGGTGTCCTGATTGCCCGGGCGTCGGCCGACCTTGGGCTCTCGCTGGGCGGCCACTGCTCCTCCTCGACGCAGGCCTTCGGACAACATCTCCGCGGACTCCAAGTCTGACAGGTCATCCAGGTGGCTCCGGTAGCGTTGGGCGGCGTGCAGACCCAACGAGCGCCTCGATGATCGACGCGCTCGCTTACGTCGTCATTGCGCTCGCGAGCGTGGCCGTGATCTGGGGCCTGGTGACTGCGTTGGCCAACAAGGCGCCAGGGAAGGCGCAGCTCCTTTTCGCCGCCGGGGTCGAGATCGTCGCAGTGGTTCAGTCGATCATCGCCGTTGCCAAACTAATTGCCGGCTTCCGTCCGGTCGAGCTTGCGACCACTGTCGGTTACCTGATCGGCATCGTGATCTTGATCCCGATTGCATGGTTGTGGGCCAACGTCGAGCGCAGCCGTTTCTCCGGGCTCGTGCTTGCTGTGGCAGCTCTCGGAGTCCTCGCTATGACACTTCGCTTGCTCGTGCTCTGGGCGCCGGCCGGATGACTGGCGTCCCAGCTCAGCGCGCCGGCTCAGGAGTTCGCAGCACCAGCAGCGGCGCCGGCCGTGCGCTGGTGGCGGTTTACGGCATCTTTGCTCTTGCCGCTACGGCCCGGGCAGGCGTGCAACTGCTGACCAAGTTTGAGCAGGCGCCGCTGGCCTACCTGCTGTCAGCTCTAGCCGCTGTGATCTACATCGTCGCAACGATCACCCTGGCACGCGGCACCCGCGCATCTCGCCGTCTGGCCCTGATAGCGATCATCATCGAACTGGTGGGTGTGGTATCAATCGGCACGCTCAGCGTCTTGTACCCGGAGGCCTTTCCGCGGGCGACCGTGTGGTCGGCGTACGGGATCGGCTACGGGTTCGTACCCCTGGTTCTGCCGATACTGGGGCTGGCGTGGCTGTGGCATACCCGGGCCCATTGATTTGGGCGTTCGCGCATCGCGCTGTGTTTAATTGCTCACTTCGCTCGCTGCGATGTCCGCTGGATTGCCGCCGTCTTCGTCGGATCTGGCGGAACGGAAAAGCGTTGTTCCACCATCTCCTCCTGCAGATCGACGGCGCGAACATCGCGAATCCGCCGCCGTCGTCGTCGCTCGCAGAGGGAAGAGCGCCGCTGCTCCCTCCGTCCCCGCACGGCGGCGCGCGATCTCCGACGCTCACGCCCATCAAGCCTTAGTAACAAGATCGTCCGGCGCGAAGACCCGTAGCTCGAGGTCGTTCGCGAAATGCACCGGCCACATCGAGACACTGAGATGGTCTGTCGCTGAGGTGAGGCAGCGGGCCCAGCTGCGATCGGCCTCATCCATAGGGTTCCGGCCGGGCCGCGTCAGAAGCATGGCAACCGATCCACCAGCACCGTTCCGGCCGACGACGTGGCGGCACATCTCCAGCAGCGAACCGCACAGCTTGGAGTCTGCCCTGCGAGGGATGTCCTCGATCCGCGAGAGCGCCGCGCTCATCGTGTTGTCCGGCTTGAGGAAGGCAATCCATAGTCGGGGACGGCCGAACCCGAGGGGCCCCATGAGAGCCCGCCAGCGGAGGAATAGGTCATCGGAATTGCGGATCGCGGGCATCTCGTGCGGACGGCCCAGAGTTGGAATATCTGTCACGGGCCAACGGTGTCGTGCCTTCCAGGGATCCCGCATCAGTCGAAATGCTCTGTCCCCAGAATCTGTGGATAGCCACGTCGATTGTGCTGTGGCGATTGCCACTGACTTGGGACCGGTCCCGCGGCGACACTAGCCGGGCGTACGCATCAGGTCCGCATACTCAGGATGTCGTTGCAGCCATCCCCTGATGTAGGGACAGAGCGGACGGACGCTCAGTCCGCGCGCTCGCGCATCATCGAGGGCGTAGCGTGCGATCGCGCTGCCGACTCCCTGACCTTCGTATTCCTGAGCCACCACGGTGTGAAGGAACACAATGGTGTCTGCTGTCAGCTCGTACTGGGAGGCACCTACGATCGTCCCGTCGATCCGCGCCTCGTAGCGGTTCTCGATCGGGTTGTCATCGACTGTCACGCTTCATGATCGCCCACCGTGTCAGAAACCACCAGCGTCTCGGCAAGACAGGACTCTGAATTGGGCAGAAGTGGTGGTGCTGGCTACGAACACGCATTTTACTGATCGGGTCGGCCGCCTCACGGTTATGCTTGGCCGATCAAGGGGCATCTCAACTGCTCGCGGTCGGAGAGACGTGAAATACAACGAGGGAGCCCAGCTCGACCCGTCGCAGATGGGCGGCGGACGAGGAGGAAGTGGCGGAAAGATCGCGATCGGCGGCGGCGCCGGACTGATCGTGTTGATCATTGCGCTGCTGTTTGGCATCAATCCCGGCGACATCCTGGGCGGCTCCCCGCAAGCCGGGCCCGTGCAGTCGGAGAGCGCGAGCCAGTTTGCCCAGTGCACGCGCGGCTCGGACATCAACGCCGACCGGGATTGCCGCTTCGTGGCCTACACGAACTCGATCCAGGACTACTGGAAGGACAGTCTTCAGGGCTATCAAGAGATCCAAGTCGTGACCTTCACCGGCAGCGTCAACACCGCCTGCGGGCATGCGACATCGGCTGTCGGACCGTTCTACTGCCCAGCCGACACCACGGTCTACCTCGACCTCGGATTCTTCGATCAGCTGACCAACCAGCTGGGCGCACAAGGCGGTGACGCCGCTGAGGCGTACGTGCTGGCCCACGAGTTCGGCCATCACATCCAGAACCAGACCGGCGTCATGCGGCGGGTGCAGAGCAGTGGCCAGGGCACTGGACCCACCTCGCCAGCGGTCCGACTCGAGCTGCAGGCCGATTGCTACGCCGGCGTCTGGTTCCGGCGTGCCACCGAGGATCCGGAGAGCCCGATCAGTGAGGTGACCCAGGACGATCTGAAGCGAGCCGTAGACGCGGCGCAGGCCGTCGGCGACGACCGAATCCAGGAGAAGATGCAAGGCCAGGTCTCACCGGAAACCTGGACCCACGGGTCGGCCGCGATGCGGCGTCAATGGCTTGCCCACGGCTTCAACACCGGCGACCCGAACAAGTGCGACACGTTCGCCAGGAATGCCCTTAGCTGAGCCCCGGAATGCTCAGTTGCAGGTCACTCCGGTGGCATGCACCGGGCAGTAGCCGAAGGGGTTCTTGTCCAGGTACTGCTGGTGGTAGTCCTCCGCATAGTAGAACTCGCCAGCAGGGGCGATGTCGGTTGTGATCCGCCCGAAACCCGCCCGACTGAACTCGGTCTGGAACTGATCGCGTACTCGTTCGGCAGTTGCAAGCTGCTCGGGTGAGGTCGTATAGATCGCCGACCGGTACTGCGTGCCGATGTCATTGCCTTGCCGCATCCCCTGCGTCGGATCGTGGTTTTCGAAGAAAATCTTGAGCAGTTTTTCGTAACTGATCTTGGCTGGGTCGTAGCACACTTTCACGATCTCGGTGTGGCCGGTGCGAGCGCTGCAGACCTCCTGATACGTGGGATTCGGCGTGAAACCGCCCGCATAGCCGACCGCCGTATTGGTGACACCTGGGGTGTTCCAGAACAGCTTCTCAGCACCCCAGAAGCAACCGAGGGCAAAATAGGCCACTTCGGAGCCATCCGGCACCTTCTGCACTGGAATGCCGAAGATGTCGTGGAACGTGGGATTGACAAGGATTGTGGAGCTGCGGCCAGGGAGCGCCTTGTCAGGCTCAACAAGTGTCGACTTCGTGCGCGAGAACAACATGTGATTCAGTCTGCCTTCCTGCATTGTCGTTCTGGAGGGCCATGCACTTACGCAACGCTGACTGGCCGTGAACATGTTCCACATGCGCTCTGTAGACACGCGTACGCTGGCCTCTTGTGACAGCTACGCAAGGCTTCTCGACCCGTGCAATTCATGCCGGGCAGGACCCGGACTCCGCGGTCGGCTCAGTGGTGCCACCGATCTATGCCACGTCGACCTTTATCCAGGACAAGGTGGGGGAGGCGCGTGGCGGCTACGAATACTCACGCTCCTCCAACCCGACCCGGACCGCGCTCGAGGAGTGCATGGCGGCGCTCGAGGGCGGCCGGCATGGGTTGGTGTTCGCGAGCGGACTGGCGGCCGAGGACACGCTGCTCCGC
>DATEWO010000135.1:0-9211 GCA_035257925.1 Propionibacteriaceae bacterium
CTGTCGGTAGGTGATACCTGCTGCGCTGCAGGCCACCGGCCCGCGGAAGCCTAGATCGATCGGCAATGGCGAAAAGTCACCGTCGAACAGCAGCCCCTGCGCTTCAGCTGCCGCAACGCCCGACGACTCGGTCGGCGTTTCTGATGCATCGGTGCTATTCACGTGTGCCTCCGGACTTCCAGAATCTGTATTGCGATGGGAAGGGACAACTCTATCGAGTTCTCTGCGCGTAATTCCACGGTCGGCATTACTCTCTGCACGCTACGACGCGCACACCAGAAGGGTCAACGACCACGCCGCCGACCACGCCTCGCATTGGCGGAGTCTCAACTCACAGTTGAGGGTCATGAGAAGAGCGGGCTGCCAAACTCTAGTCTCATGTGGAGCCTGAGTGTTATTGCTGACTAGGACTTTGGCTCTTCACCTGTGACGAAGTCGTCGGGATTTACCTGGTCGAGGAACTCGCGGAACTTCTCCACCTCGTCCTCTTCCGCTTCTGGAATCTCGATACCAGCCTCATCGAGCACATCCTCGGCGCAGTAGATGTCAGAGCCCACCCGAAGCGCGAGGGCGATGGCGTCCGAGGGGCGGGCGCTGACCTCGATCCCGTCAACCAGCAGAACTGCGTAAAAAGTGCCACCTTCGAGTTCGGTGATGTGCACCTCCGTCAGCCGGTGGCCCAAGGTCGTCAAGGTGTCGACCATCAGGTCATGCGTGAGCGGCCTGGGCGGGACTATCCCTTCCTGAGCATTGGCGATCGCTGCGGCCTCGGCTGCTCCGATCCAGATGGGCAGGTAGCGAGACCCTCCAACCTCGCGCAACAACACCATCGGAGCGTTCGACGGCATCTCGACCCGGACACCCACCACATCGAGCTCACGCATGCGACAACACTACTTCGCGAGGCGCCAGCTACAAGATCACCCCTCAGTGGTCGCAGGGCGCGTCGCGGCGTGGAGGACCTAAATATTGCGCTCCATGGCGGTACGCACCAAAGCCGCGTGGAAACTGATCACTAGCTGGGTGACATCGCCTGGGACCTCACGATTGGCGCCGGAACGCCGGATGTACGGCGCGATCACCTGCTCCACCAATCCAACCTCACGATCGGCCGACAGCTTGAATGCCCGCAGGTGTCGCCCGTCAATGCCGTACTCGGCCAGTCGCCGGGCAGCGATCGCCAGCGTGAGGGCGTCCCTGCCGTAGTGCGCGGTTCCGCGTCGGGTAGCCACGATCTGGGTTCGTTCCAGCTCGCTGAGGGCGCTCTCGGTCAGACCGCTCGCTTCCAGCAACTCCTGACGGGTAAGCCTGACCGGCTGCTTGGCCGCTGCGGCCGGCGGGTTTGCGATACGCCCTGTGCCCCCTGAGCCGCTACCAGCGGGCGTGGTCTGACCACCCACACTGAGCGGAGCCTGCCCACGATCAAGCTGCTCCAAGTGCTCCTTGATCACCTTCAAGGGCAGATAGTGATCTCGCTGCACAGCCAACACGTAACGCAGCCGCTCCACGTCACCCTCGGTGTAACGGCGGTAGCCCGACGGCGCGCGCTGCGGAGTGATCAACCCCTCGGCCTCTAGGAACCTGATCTTGGAGATCGAGATGTCGGGGAAATCCGTCCGCAGGATCGCCATCACTTGGCCAATGCTCCGGGTCGCGTGCCGCTGCCGGGTTTCGGTCACCAAAGCACTGCCCGGATCCTCCGCGCTTCGGGCGCGAGCTTCACCGGCCGCGCTGGCCGGAGATTCGGCAGGGTTCGGCATGATGATGGTGAGACCTAGTCCGCGGCCTGAGTACTCCCGAAGTAGACCAGTCGGAATTTGCCGATTTGCACCTCGTCACCACTCCGCAGCAGAGATTCATCGACCAGGTCACGGTTGACATAGGTGCCGTTGAGACTGCCCACATCCTTCACCACGGTTCCCTCCGGCGTACGGGTGAACGTGGCATGACGCCGCGACACGGAAATGTCGTCGAGGAAGATGTCCGAATCCTCATGTCGTCCAACCGTGACAAGGTCGGTGTCCAGCAGGAAGCGGCTACCAGCATTGGCGCCTCGCTGCACGATCAGCAACGCTGAGCCGTACGGCAACGCGTTGACGGCAGCCTCATCTTCGGCTGTCAGCGAGTCCGTGTCACGTTCCTCAACCATCGCGGGCATCGCCTTGGTCGTGTCGCCGGTCGGCACCTTCTCGGGGGTCGCGGCTCGGGCAGCACCAGGGATCAGCGCCGAGCCACATTGGCCGCAGAAGTTACTCCCCTCTGGGTTCTCGTGTCCACAGTTGGTACAAAACGGCATTGCTTCGACTTTCGTGTACTGCCTCGAAGGCTCGAGGCGTGATGCAGAGTTTAGGACCAATCGCAAACCGGCACCTACCGACCGGCGGCCTCAGCTTGCCACCTGTTCGGCATAAGAATCAGCATCCAGTAAGCCGTCCAGATCGGCGCCCTCGTCCAGCTCCAGCTCGAAGAGCCAGCCGTCCCCGTATGGATCGGTGTTGATGGTCTCCGGGTTGGCTTCCAGCAGTGGGTTCACAGCTGTGATCACCCCGGGCACCGGGCAGAAGATGTCGGAGACACTCTTAGTTGACTCCAGCTCGCCGCAGGCGTCACCAGCTGCCACTGCATCCCCCACTTCTGGCAACGACACGAACACGATGTCGCCCAGCTGATCAGCCGCGTACTCGGTAATTCCCACCCGTACGCTGCTGGCATTCCCGCTGCGAACCCACTCGTGCTCGGTGGAGTACTTCAAATCTTCTGGATAATCCGACATCAGGCTCCTCAAGCTCACATCATCGCGGGGTTGGGGGCGGCGCTGCAGGGCGCGCGTACTGATTCTCTCTTGACGCGTGTAACGATTCGATCACAACCCGGTCCACCTGTTCGAGCTGCACCTGTCCCCCGATCTTCGGTCCGGTGATCTCAGAGACAATTCCGCCCCGAAACCGGGCAGCCTCCTCCAGGTCGTGCGGCTCCCCAATGACCTCTAGCGTGATTGGTCGACTGACAGGTTTGCCGTCGATGACGAGGCCCCGTGCATCCGATCCGAACCACGTGGACGCGACCACCCGGATCGTGTTGTTCACCTCGATCACTTCGGCACCAGCGTCGCGCATCTCCTCGACCGCATCGAGGAGAACTCTGGCATCCACGGCTGAATTCGGATCGGCGATCCGCATCCGGATACCTTGCCCCTCGGCAGCCGCAGTACCTGCCAAGATCGACAGCTCCGCAAGGTGCCTTTCTGCTTCCGCCCGTGCCACGCGTTGGGTGTCGGCACCTGACCGCAGGTCGCTTCTGGTCTGCTCCAGGTGCGCGATCTCACCCTCGAGCCGTCGTGATTCCGCGCTGAGCCCGTCGAGCAGCTGAATCAGATCTTCGCGTCGGGCGGACGCATAGGTCTCATCCGTTGCGTTGATGCGGAACTGCATGACACCAGCTGCACCAACGATGAACAAGATGATCGCCGCCAGGATCTGCCCGCGACCTGGGCGGAGCAGCGATGCCCGTAGCCGGGCGCGGGTACTGCGGGCTGCGTCGACATCGTCTTCGGTCAGGTCAGACGGCGGCGGAGTGGGCGAGGCCTCATCCGCGGTGACAGCCGTCGGTTGCTCCTCGCCGACCATGCGTCGTCGGCTGCGCCGCAGTGAGGTGACATGGCGAGAGGCTGGGTGGCGCGGCCGAGGGTGAGGTCGCGGCCGCCGCGGCGATGGATCCGCCTTCTGGCCATCGAGGCGTACCTGGTCAGGCCCTAATTCGTCAGGCATGGAAAAGCGCCCGCCTGATGGCAGCAGCATTGGTGAAGATGCGGATTCCGAGAACCACCACGACAGCAGTCGCTAGTTGTGAACCGACGCCGATCTGGTCACCCACATAGACGATCGCGGCGGCGATCAAGACGTTGGAGATGAACGACACGACGAAGACCCGGTCGGTGAACGTGCCCTCCAGATACGCCCGGAACGCGCCGAACAGGGCGTCCATCGCCGCGACGATGGCGATCGGAAGGTACGGCTGAAGAATCTGGGGAATTGATGGCTCCAGCACGATGCCAAGCACGATCCCCGCAAGCAGGCCCAACAGCGGGATCACGACGTCGCCTTCCCCGCATGACGGAGCACCATGCCAGGATCGGCTGCCAGATCGAGCTGCTTCACGTCACTGATCTCGTATCTCATTCGCCGGTTCTGGGCCAAGTCATTCCACCACGCGCCTGCCGAAGACTCAACAAAGCGAGCCTGTAGCGTACGCACATCGCCGATGGCTTCAACCCGGTATGGACGGGTGAGTGAGCGATAGTCGACCGTGATGGCGTCGCCGGCACTCCGGATCGCTGTCAGGCTTGAGAGTCGGTGCCCGTTGATCGATACGGCCTCGGCGCCCGCCTGCCACAGACCGTTGGCCAGCACCTGGAGATCGATGTCCAGGACCCGATCCCGGCCGTCCGAAGTTGCCGATGGTGAGTCATCCACGACGATCAGCACTCCGGGCCCGCTTACCGCGACATTGCCGACCACTGGGTCAAGGGCATCGATGCGGTTTTCCAGCGCACGCGCGGCATCATCATCGCCCAACGCCGCAGCTCGCAGCGTCGCGATCTCCTGAGACAGGGAGGTGACTCTGCCCTGCAGCTCGTCCTGCTCGCGTTCGGCGCTCTGGACGCGATTGATCAACTCGGTTCGCTCCAACTGAAGCGCGGGTGCCGCCCGGGTGGTTTGCAGCGCTGCCACTGCGAACAGGGCACCGATGATCATCGCGAGCACGGCGACCGTCCAGCGTCGGCTGGCTGGCTCGCTTCCGCGGCCAGCTACGAGTGCATAGTCGGGGTCGACCGGCTGCCGAATGATCTGATTCAGCAGGTCCATGCTGGCGTCTGGCGCTCGACCCGCCGATTGCATGGGCGGTCCAGGCGCAGACGTGGCTGACTGGTTTTGGAGCGCTCGGCGCTGTGCTGAGGTGAGTGTCATCCGGCGGTGAAGGTCCCCGAGCCCGCTAGTGGGTCACGCTAGAGCGACTGCGGCCGTGGATGGGTGGCGTGGAGCGGAGCAGCCTGACGGTCTGAAGGAGGTAAAGGCCTCCGGCGTACCAGTACAAAGCTGTGCCCCAGATTGCGAAGGCCCATCCCACCACCCAGGCCAGCTGATGCCATCCCTCCTCGCCTGAGCCAAGCAGTACCAAGGGGAACGCGTAGAGCAGGCTGAAGGTGGCGACCTTGCCCACGAAGTGCACGGGTAGCGACGAGTAGCCTCTCGTCTTCAGAACTGGGATGAGCAGCGGGACAAAGACGTCTCGGCCGACCACGATCACAACCAGCCACCAGGGCACGATCTCCCGCAAGGCCAGTCCAAGCAAGACCGCAAGAATGTAGAGACGATCGGCGATCGGATCCAGCATCTGTCCGATCCGGGAGGTCTGGTGCCACGCCCGCGCCAGGTAACCGTCCAGCCAATCGGTCAAACCACCAAGCGCGAGAACGAGCACCGCTAGGCCATCCGCTTGGGGGCCAATAATCAGCCACAGCACAACTGGAGCACCGGCCAGCCGCAGGAAGCTCAGCACATTGGGCAACGTCCAGAGGCGATCGGTGTCGTACAGCGGAACGCCCGGCGTCGCCTTGGCCGACGTTGCTGACATTTCAGTGGTGGCGGTCGTCGGCGGCTTTTCAGGATCATGCGAAACGCCGGCGCCCGAGGTCCGCCGCTCGCTACTATTCACAGGCCCAGCCTAGTTCTCGGCCTCGCGCCCTATGACGGGTTGGCCCGCTTCGCCGACCGCAGAAGCTCGCGGCTCGGCTGCCTGGCCGGCCAGAGACACGTACCCGAGCGACGAAAGAGGCAAATCCGGCAGGCCAGCCGTCAGAGTGCAGATCGCACCATCTGCCATTTCGAACGGACGCGGCTCGACGGAACGCCTCGCCAACCGCAAGATTCGCACGGTGTGTCGGCGACGGAGCGCAAGGGCCATTGACACTGCATCGTTGTGCAGTCTGCGGTAGATGCTGGCTCGCGCTCGTTCCATGTCAAGCTCGCTCGGGCGTGCTGGAAGCATGGGATCGACTGCATCCAGTACATGGCTCAGGTCACTTTCGATCTGCTCCCGTTCCTCCTGGCAGAGGTCCGGCTCGAGGGCTGCTGCCGCCGCATCCAGCACCAGCAGAGCCGTGGCCGGGTCGATGCCCCGCATCATGACCAGCTCAGCGGCGCGCTGGGCGCGTCCCACCAAAGCCGCATCAAGCATCGACCAGGTGCGTTCCGCACGCGTCGTTGTCCGGTGAACTCTCCTGGCGAGCAAGGTGATCCGCCAGACCAAGAACACCCCAACGATGATCGTCAGGGCCATCAGCTGCACAGCGCTCATCCGTTGCTGTCCGCAGCCAGTTCCGAGGGTGCCGCTGACAGCGCAGCACGATAGACGGCAAGAACGGCCAGGCCGACTCTCGACCAGTCGTAGCTCCTGGCTGCCTGTTGCGCTCTGGCTGCCTGCAGCGGATCGGGGCGCTCGAGGGCGTGGAGCACGGCTTGTGCGAGAGCCCGATGATCGCCTACGGCGAAGACGTCGCCGCGTCGCTCTTTGTCCCGCGACGCACCAAGCAAGTCGACAAATGAAGGCAGATCAGAGGCCACGATCTGAACACCACTCGCCATTGCCTCCAGGAGCACAATGCCAAAGCTCTCCCGGGCTAGCTGCGGTGCCACGAACACGTCGGCGGAATTCAGGAGCGCGATCTTGGCCTCCTCAGTGATCGTGCCGAGATTGCAGCACCAAGGTGGCAGCGTTCGGCTTCCCTGGCCGGCGACGATCACCTCGAGATTGGGCCGAGCCTTTTTGATCAGCGGAATTGCGGCCAGCAGTACGTCGAGGCCTTTGCGCGGCTCGTCGAGCCGACCGATGAAGATCAATCTTGAATGCGGGGATACGTGCCCTGCACCACCCAAAGGCGGCCGCCGTTTGGCGAAGTCCTCGAACCGGATCCCATTGGGGATGACCACAGCATCACGGCCCAGGTGCTGGACGACGACATTGCGGGCCGATTCCGAGACCGCGATGCCGGCGTCGATCTTCTCAATCGCGGCCCGCAGCACCCCACTAGCCAGCTGCATGGATCGCGATCGTGGAGTTGCGGTGTGAAATGTGGCCACCACCGGCTCTTCGGCGGCCCACAGCGCCAGTAGCGCGATGCTCGGCGTGATGGGCTCGTGAATGTGAATGAGGTCGAACTTGGCGTTTCGTAACCAGCGGCGTACCCGGGCGGCGCTCAGCGGGCCGAAGTTCACCCTTGCCACCGAACCGTTGTAGGGAACAGGCATGGCCGCACCGACGCTGGCAAAGTTGTCGAGGTCGAGCGCCGCGGTTGAGGAGCGGAGCCCGCCAGGAGCCAATACGTAGGGCCGATGGCCGGCTTGACGAAGGTAACGTGCCAGGCCGAGGACATGATTCTGGACGCCGCCCGGCACGTCGAAGGAGTAAGGACAGACCAATCCGACGCGCAACGGACGGCGCAGGTCGGTCACTGAACCTCCTTGGCAGGCTGCCGATCGGGGAAGAACGGTTGCATCATGTGCCAATCTTCGGGCTGCCTGGCGATGGTGTCAGCGAAGAAGTCGGCGACGTCCTGCATCATCGCTGCCAGCCCATCTCTCCGCTGCCGGTGTGCGACCGGATCCCCGATGATGATCACCATCCCGTCTTCGGTGAATTGGCACACGGCAGGCAGCAGAGCTGCTCCAGTGCGCCGGGCAACGATCGCTGGCCCAGCGGGCATGGTGATGGATTGGCCCCGCCATGACACCGGTATTCCAGTTCCCGAAAGATCCCGATCCGCGAGCAGGCAGACGACCCGCCGACGCTGAATCGCCTCAATAAGGGCGGTTAGGGCGCCAGGGTCCCGATGGGAGACCACCTCCAGGCCGAGGCTTTCCCGGAATGCAACGAAGGCCGCGTACTCAGGGTCGGAGAGTTGCTCGGCGACGGTTGTCACCGGCATTCCGGTAACACAGGCCCAGGCACCTGCCAGATCCCAGTTGCCGCTGTGCGGCAGGGCGACGACAGCTCCGGGTCCTGCATGAGCGTCTCGCACCGCAGGCTCGTTGACGGCGCGGACTCGACGCTGAATCTCGGCTTCGGACCAAGCGGGCAGCGCGAGCACCTCGTAAAAGTTGCGCAGATAAGACTGCAGCGCGGCTCGCATGAGGTCGCTGTCGACGGGCGCTCCGGTGGTGAGTGCCAGATTGCGACGCAGGGTACGGACGTGGATGCCGTCGTGCTGCAACGCCACCCAACTGGCGGCAGAGATGATCAACGCAATCAGGCGACGCGGCAACCGAGCGGACAGTTGCCAGCCCAGCCGGTAGATCCCTCGCAGCAGGCGGTTACGCAGCTCGTCGCGCCGCTTCAGCGGCACTGCTGCGGCCATCGCCTCAGGCCGACCGAGCATCCGCTGCCTTGGCTTGCTTGCGAACTTGGCCGATGCGCTGCAGCACGGTGATCATGCTTGTCACCGCCAGGGCCGCGACGGCGACATTCAGCACGTACGGAACTCCGAGGCCGGCAAGAAAGGCCCCAAGGAGGATGATCACCAGCCGGTCTGCACGCGCTGCTAGCCCGCCGGTACAGGCGAACCCCAGGCTTTCTGCTCGAGCCTTCACGTATGAGGTCCACTGCCCGAAGACCAGGCCGGCAAGAGCGATACCGGCCCACAGCGTCGAGTCCTGCCGGTATACGAAGTAGAGCAGGATGCCTCCGAAGACAGCAGCGTCACCGAGCCGGTCTGAGGTGGAGTCAAGGAAAGCACCCCAGTTGCTGGCCGTGCCGGTGATCTTGGCCATCAGGCCGTCGATCATGTCGGAGATGACGAAGATCATCACCACCACGACCCCCTGCCACAGCCAGCCTTGGGGGAAACAGATCAGCGCGCCCAGCACGACCCCGAGAGTGCCGACAATCGTGACGACATCGGGCGAAACCCCAAGCCGAACCAGCAGCCGGGCGATCGGACCGAGCACGGTTGCGGACCAGCCGCGAAAGCGCTCCAACATCAGCAGTCGCCGTCTGCCATGTAGGAGTCCCAGCTACTGCGTACGACTTCCCAGGTTTGGTCCAGCAGCTGCGGCAGTGCCTTCGTCTGACCCACAACAGGAAGGAAATTGGCGTCGCCGGCCCAACGCGGCACCACGTGTTGATGCAGGTGAGCGGCAATCCCGGCGCCGGCTGC
>DATEWO010000136.1:0-3586 GCA_035257925.1 Propionibacteriaceae bacterium
GGCTGCTGAGCGTACGGCCCGGGCTGCTGCTGCCCGTACGGATTCGGTGGATTCTGCCCGTAAGACGGCTGCTGCCCGTAATTGGTCATGCCGACAAGATATCGGCCCAAGACATCTGGGCCCAGACGGCTGCAGCGTTCACCGCACCCCGTAGTAGCGCCGCAACTCGCCGAGCGGGGCGTAACCGAGCCGGCAGCTAGGCGGCGAGGTGGGCGTGCCGCAGCGCGCTTCGAGCTGCGCATCGATGGCGTCGTTCAATGCGTTCCGGCTGGACTGGGAAAGCGACCACCCCAGTGGTGCCGCGACCTCGGGCTGTGGCAGACGATCGATAACGATCACCCGGCGAGGCATGGCGATGTCTAAAGCGCTACAGGCATCCGCTTGCACCGGCACATCGCGCGGCGTCTGGCAGAAACTGGGCAGCCTGACCAGATCCCGAGCGCGCTCCAACAGCGCAGCCGACTGGGACAGGCTCACCCCTCCCCTGAGATAGGTGTTGAGCGGCAGCGCGACTTCGCTGGTCGGACCCTGGTTGAGCTCTGGATGTGTGGTGTTTTGATCACCGTTGGCAAGGTAGACGACAAAAGGCACGATCAAGGGCAGATCGTTTGCCGGGTTCGCCGCTTGGATGTTGTGGTCGCGAACCAGCGGAAGCCACTGTGGTGCGAGATCGGTAATCGTCGCTAGCCCGCTGTTCTCGATATAGCCGCCGTCAACCAGCTGGGTACGCGGCCAGTAGGCCGCAGTCTGCTGATCAACCTCCTCGCGATCCGGGCACGGTCCGATCACTGCGCCAGGTGTGACGAAGGGGAAGCGTGCGGTCAGCAGCCCAGCCGTGGCCGCCGGGATGTCCCCCAGGCAGAACCGACCGGCCTCCCCGCTGGCCTCGGGTGCATATGGACCATAGGCGGTGAAGAGATCGACCGTACGCGCCGCCGGACCGGGCACTTTGTCGCAGCTATTCTCGGGGTCGAAGCCAGCAGCCGGAGGCGCAAT
This sequence comes from Propionibacteriaceae bacterium, assembly GCA_035257925.1. Taxonomy (GTDB): domain Bacteria; phylum Actinomycetota; class Actinomycetes; order Propionibacteriales; family Propionibacteriaceae; genus Microlunatus. The sequence goes on from DATEWO010000136.1 coordinate 997, forward strand.
GATCGTTGCATTTGGCTCTGGCTTGATCTGGCTGACCCATACCCGACAGACATGCTTGGCGTCAGTGGAGTTCAAGATCAGATGGCCGGTCGTTCGGGATAGATCTTGATCATTCAAGAACGAGCGGTCCCCCCAGGCAGGGCCTGGTCGCTGGTAGGCACCCTTCCATCCTGTCTCGATCAACCGGGCCCGGTCGGCCCACTGCCACGCGAACGTATTCGAAGGAAGCCGGGGCAGCGGGACCCCGGTGGCACCGTAGAACGTGTCGCGAATGAAGGTCCCATCCGCGGCCTCCGACAAGGTGCCTGGGCCTGCCATCTGCTGGATGGCCTCAACGGCCCGAGTGATTCCTGGATCCGTTGCGGTTCCACTGAATCGGGCCACGGTGAGACCGACTGAGCCGCCGCTCGCGCCGGCGGAGAAGAGGACGGACCGACCGGCGCAGGTGTACTCGCCCATAGCCTCCAGGCCGCGGACGGTCCAGTAGGCAGCCCGAATGCCACCACCCTCAGCCGCCACCAGCACCATTGGGCGGACCTTGCGTCCAGCCACGGTGAACTCGCACCCCGCAGGGTCGGTTGACCAGGTCTGGAAGGCCTCCGCCATGGTCTTGCGGCTGTCGACCTGCCCAGCAACCGATCCGCGATCCATTTCATGGATGGTGCCCTTGCCGCTCAGCACCGTGAGCAGCACCACGATCACAGCCAGCACGGTCACCAACGGCGAGCGTTTGAACCCCAGAAGCCGGAACGCCTCGGCCGGGGCGTGCGGTTGCATGATCAGGCCCATGGCGGAAACCATGCCCGTCAAAGACCCGATGCCCAGGACGGCCGTCGCCGCCAGCCCGAGCGTGGCGGCAAGCGGCGGGAACATGCCGAGGCCAAAGAAGATCACGGCCCAGCCTGCCATCAGCCATTTGCCGGTCCGGACCGGATCCCAGGACGCCATCCCGAGCGGCGGGACGCGTAGCGCGGTCACCAAGATCATGATTAGCCACGGTAGGCAGATCAAGATGGCTCCGATGGTGACGAAGAGCCAGACCCAGCTGATAGCCACCTCAGTCAGCTGGTTGCGGAGGATGAGCACCGGGGCGAAGGCACGGAGCAAACCGAGACCAGCAACGACCAGAACGGCCACTGTAGCGATGTCCCCGACAATGGTGACCGCCGCAACATCTTCATCGTCAAACGCAGGAGGATCGGCCTCCCGAGACCGTTCCGGGTGCTTCGCCCAGATCCTGCGTAGCAACAGCGAGACCCCGATGATCGCCAGGAGCGGGACGCCAACGAAGATCACGAACCGCAGGGTGTGCAGCTCGCCGGAGGATCCGGGCTGAGCTGACAGGAAGTCCGGCCAGGTTGCCCCTGTCCTGCCGACTAGCAGCGCTGCCACGGCGATGACTCCCACCAGGGCAGGACCGATCGCCCAGTATCTGAGCCTGGCCGGGTCGTAGGTCTGATTGGCCTCGCGGAACCGCCGTGCGAATCCGATACGCAGCCGAGTGGTGATGAGGACGGAGGCGGTCACGATCAAGGTCGCGCCAAACGCCGCTCCCGCGCGGAGGCGACCGATGCCACTGTCCACCCAAGCCCGCTCGACATCAGGGAGCTGCTCCAAGATGGCGGCTCCCGACATCACACTGAGCACAAAAAAGACGAGGCTGGGGAGCAGGGAAAACCGCTGTAGCAAGATCGCAGTCCAAACCCGGCCCAGCGGACTCCGCCTACCCTCTTCGGACGTTGCTGGAGTCTTGCTCAGGTATTTCTCGGGAGATCGGACTATCAGCCCCATCACCGCAACAATCAGAAGTGCCGCGACCAAGAGCCACTTGATCTTCGTCAGTACGACGAGGACTGGTGTCAGACTGCCGGCACCTCCGAAGACTGCGAGCGCCAAGAAATTCTCCAGAAGGTCTACCACGACCAACGCCGCCAAGCCGATGCCGGCAAGCCACCGCCACCAGCGTCGTTTCACAAAGAGCACGATCACCAAGCCGAGCAAGGCGTACGCCACAATGAAGGCAAGGTCCACCGCAATGTGGGCATTGAATAGGCTCACGAACCGCTCGCGATCCGCGAGCGACCCGGACGGCCCAACCACCCCCCAGCCCTGCTCGCTCTGACCAAGGAATACGGCCGGCCCGAAGAGCGCCGCGAGCGACCAGCTGAGGCCCTCGGAGTCGAGCACCCGCTCGGACTGCATGTCGAGAGCGACAAGAAAGACGACGAGAGCGAGGCTGGCAGAAACCAGCAACCCGATCAGGTACGCCGCGACCCTCTTTTCCCGTTGCGACCTCAGGAAGCCAGTCACGGCAATGCTCCCGGATCTAGCCGAGCTCGGTCATCTCGACGGTGACGAACATCTCCGAACGACCGCCGGAGTACGTGCCGCGCAACGGTGCGACGTCGCCATAGTCGCGACCGTTGCCAACCCGGACGTACCCGTCGGTCAGCCGCTGACACAACGTCGGGTCGTACGACACCCAACTGCCGCACCACCACTCCACCCAGGAGTGGCTCTCGCCTTCCACGGTGGTGTTCGGCTCGCCGCTGCCAGGATGCAGATACCCCGACACGTAACGTGCGGGCAA
>DATEWO010000137.1:0-3514 GCA_035257925.1 Propionibacteriaceae bacterium
GCCGTCAAGGGGACTCGCTGCGCTCGTGTCCTGCGGATTCGCTGCGCTCACCCTTGACTGCCGGTCCTGCGGTCCTGGTTTTGGCTGGTCATCGGGTGAGGCCGAGCCCGGGCAGTGCCCGGAGTAGGCGGGTCGTTCCCCGTTGCCGAAACACTGTCCACAGCAGCGGCCGCGGTTTTGGCCTTGGTCCTATTGAGCGCGCCAGCGTTTGCCGTTCCACGACGGCTCGAAGGAGCATCAGCGTGAAGGTGCTGGGGTCGGGCGGTTCGTCGGTCCACACGTAGCCGGGGGAGCCCGTCGCGGCCTTCACCCTGAGGCCAGCGAAAGTTCATGATGCCGACGGACCGTCCGCCAAGCGCCGCACCGAAGCTGGTGCCACCCGCCGAGACCGACCGATCTTCACGGAGTCGAGCTGCTCGGCGTAGAGCAGCTCATACACTCGCGACCGACTGACACTGAGCACGTCTGCGGCCTCCCACACGGTCAGCAGCAACTTCTCCATCCGATCGTCTCCAGCCTTGTACTGATGCTTCAGTTGGCCACACTGTCCGCTCGAGGTGCCAATAAGGCTCCGACCTGTTGATAACCCCGGGCTGTAGAGCAGCACCTTGCGCCGTCCTCCACACTCCACAGAAGTTGTTTCCGACCGGCCTGGCGGTCACCATTGCAGTTCCAATCTCGACGAGCGGCAACTCCAACTTGCTTATCGGCGCCGGCTACCGAAACACAGGCTGATCTCGTCACCATTCAAAGCAAAGATGATCGCGATCGCGGCCGCCAAAATGCCAAATGAGATCAAGGATGCACATGCAACACGCGATGACTGGGACGGTCGCGCGTCTCCTAAGTCATCGGCGAGCGCGGCCGGCGCAGCCTCCCTGGGTCTCGCTGATGATCTGAGCATCTGAACGTCGAAGCATTGACTGACCAAATCGACTGGAAGGGTCCTACTCGGCGGGATCCGCAATGACGTGATCTCCAAAGGGCCGCGAACGGACATACAAGATGGCGGTCGGGGCCAGCGACGGCCTGGAGCATGGCTCCGTGGATATGCCTGTCACCATTATTCTGGGCCTCTCACCGTTCATACGTCCTTCCTTGTAGCGGTCAAAGAAATGATCACTGTGATGGCGTAGACAGAGGAGCGTGACGCCAGCTGCAGATCGGTGTTGAGTTGCCTACGGGCGGCAGCACCGAGCGCCACCGCGTGGTCGCCTTCACGTTCGCTTCGCAATGCGTAGAACCCGGCGGCCGCGGTGTGCGATCCCTAATGGCGTCGCCGGGGCCCTGGCGGTCGCACGAGAAACCGGCTCAACCGACCGGCGCCCGTCGACCCTGAGCGGCACCAATGTCATGCGGGCCAATCCGCGCTGTGCCAACGCGTAGGCGATAGCCGGCCGTGAGCGTCTGGAGCCGAGTGTGCCAGTCCCTCAACGGGGAAAGGTCAGCGAGGCTTCGGACGACCTAGAACACCAGATCCGGGCGACCCACCGGCGTCCGCTGGCGGATCCAGCGGCCGATGCGACCGCGGGACAACAGCTCGTCGATTACCATGAAGGCTCCACCAGTCAATCCTGGATCGCTTTCTTGGGGAGACCGCGCGATCCGCAGGTCACGTGTCGCGAGCGGCAGTGAGCGTGCCAGAACTGTTTGCCGAATGGTGGAGAGGTAGATGTCGCCGATGTGGGCTACGGAGCCGCCGATCAGGATCAGGCCGGGATTGTAGAAGTTGACGATCCGGGCGGCGGCATCAGCTACCAGCTGGGCGCCTGTGACAACCAGACCTCTCACCACCGTGTCGCCGTGGGCCAGGGCGTCGCTGATATCCGTCAGGGTCACTGCGCGGCGGTTGTGCACAATGCCTGCCAGATAACTGCTGCGGCCGTCGTTGCCGGCCTGCTGCGCCTGATCGATGAGTGCAGCCGCACCGGCCAACGCTTCGAGGCACCCTAGCTGCCCGCAGCGGCAGGGCACCGTGGAATCCGGGAGAGCACGAATGTGGCCGATGTCTCCGGCACAACCTTGAGCTCCACGGTGAATGCGGCCGTTGGAGATCAACCCGGCGCCTATCCCGGTACCGATCTTGATGTACACGACGTCGTTCTCGCCGCGAGCCAGCCCGTCCCGTGCCTCTCCGATGACCATCAGATTGACGTCGTTGTCCACCCACACTGCGCAGCCGAAACGGTCAACCAGATGGCCGCGGACGTCGTAGCGGTCCCATCCCGGCATGATGGGCGGCGCGATGGTGCGGGCCGAACTGAAATCAACGGGCCCGGGGAGGCCGATGCCGATCCCCCATAGGTCGCTCGCGCGTTCGCTGAGCAGTCGATCAAACAGGTCGCAGACTCTGTTCAGAACCACTTTGGGACCCTCGGCGACATCACAAGGTTCACTGTGCCGAGCGGCGATATTTCCTAATAGGTCGGCAGATCCTGCGCTGAGATGCCGGGTACCGAGATTGGCCACCAGCACTTGACCAGCGTCGCCCCCAAAACGTAAGGCTCGTGGATTCCGGCCGCCGCTGGAAGCAGCGAACCCTTGCTCCTCGAGCAATCCAATCGCCACCAGCTGGTTGACCCACTGGGTCACCGAGTTACGTCCTAGGCCGGTGCGCCGAGTGATTTCTGGCTTGGTCCGGGCAAGACCGGAGCGAACGGCGTCGAGTACCGACACGATCCCGTCCAGCTGCCCTTCGGTGGGGAGGTTGTTGGTTCCGACTGTCATGGCCTCTCTTTGCTGGCGTGCCCGGTGGTGAGAGTCTTCCGATCACTCTCCGGCGTCGTAGATCTTCGTATCAGATCTCGCGGATTTTACTGAGGCGGAGGTCGCCTACCGCAAGGCCCTTTCGTTAGCCACTATCGTGCAAAGATTTGCTCCAGATAGATTGACTTCTGCACACAGAGTGCAGTTTAATCACCGACAGGAGTGAAGCGAAGGGGCTAAGTGTGCAACTTGGGTACCATTCGATCACTTGGGGCGGTGTTGTGGGCCATCCGCAAGGCGTCACCAGTGCCAAAGATCTCTACTACCTGACCTACGGCTCGATGGAAGAAGCCGTACGCGACATTGCTGCGGCTGGCTACACCGGCACCGAGATGTTCGACGGCAATCTTGCCGCGTACGCCGACCGTCCGGATGAGTTGCGCGGCCTACTGGCCGAGAACGGCGTCGAACTAGTCAGCGTCTACACCGGAGCCGGATTCGTCTATCCCGATGTGCTGCCTGACGAGTTGGACAAGGTGCGGCGAGCGTGCGAGCTAGCGGCCACCTTCGGCGCGGAACGACTCGTGGTTGGCGGCGGCGCCCGACGGGCCGCCGGCACCACCACCGACGACTATGACCGTCTGGCCAGCGCCCTGGACCAAGTCCACGAGCTCGCCCGCCAGCACGAACTCACGGCGTCGTACCACCCGCATCTCACCACGGTCGTCGAAAGTCCCGAAGAGCTCGAGCAGCTGCTGCCTCGTACTCAAATCGCCTTCTGCCCCGATACCGCTCATCTGGCTGCCGG
>DATEWO010000138.1:0-11030 GCA_035257925.1 Propionibacteriaceae bacterium
GCGGCCGGTAACGGTGGCCTTTCCGCTGTGCAGGATCATCCGGATCTCACCACTGACGGACTGCTGTGCTTCGTCGATGAAGGTGTCCAGCGCCCGCTTGAGGGGTGAATACCACTGGCCGTCATAGACCAGCTCGCCCCAGCGCTGATCGATGCCACGCTTGTAGCGGGCGAGCTCCCGCTCCACAGTGACGTTCTCCAGCTCCATGTGAGCGGTGATCAAGGTGATCGCGCCGGGCGCTTCGTAGACCTCCCGGCTCTTGATGCCGACGAGCCTGTCCTCCACCATGTCGAGTCGGCCTATCCCCTGTGCGCCGGCGCGCTCATTGAGGATCTGGATGGCTTGCAGCATGGAGACCTTCTCGTTGTCGATCGCAATCGGATTGCCAGCCTCGAAGGTGATCGTGACCTCGTCGGGCTCGCGCGGTGTTGCAGGGTCGGCGGTATAGGCGTAGACGTCCTCGATGGGCGCGTTCCAAATGTCCTCCAGGAAGCCAGTCTCCACCGCGCGGCCCCAGACGTTCTGATCGATCGAGTACGGAGAGGACTTGCTCTGCATGATCGGAAGTCCTCTGTCCTCGGCGTACGCGATGGCCTTCTCGCGAGTCCAGGCATAGTCCCGAACGGGAGCGATCACCGCCAGCTCGGGCGCGAGATTGGCAATGCCGACCTCGAAACGTACTTGATCATTGCCTTTTCCGGTGCAGCCATGCGAGACCACTGATGCTCCGTGCTGCCTGGCCGCTTCAGCAAGATGCCGCACGATCAGCGGGCGAGATAAGGCGCTGACCAGCGGATAACGATCCATGTACAGCGCGTTGGCGCGCAGGGCTGGACGGCAAAAGTCCTCGGCGAACTCGTCCTTGGCATCGACTACCACCGCTTCCACCGCTCCACAATCCAAAGCGCGCTGGCGAATGACCTCCATGTCTTCCTCACCCTGCCCGACATCGACGGCCACGGCGACCACCTCTCGACCTGTTTCCTCGGCCAACCAGCCGATGCATACGCTGGTGTCGAGGCCGCCGGAGTACGCCAAGACAATCCGATCGCTCATTTGAGTTCGTCCTTCTCACTGTTGTTGGGATGGAGGGCTGAGCTACCGACCGGCTTGCCGGTTCGGCTCATCATCAAAAACTGTTGTGCAATGTCGCTGCCGCCGTTGGGGCTCCGCGTGATCAGCAAGATGGTGTCGTCGCCAGCGATGGTGCCCAAGATGGCTTCCCAGCCGACTCGATCAACCGCTGAGGCGAAGTACTGCGCAGCGCCCGGCGGAGTGCGGAGCACCACGAGATTCGCCGAGGCCTCTGCAGATACCAGGACCTCCCCGCACAGCCGGGCCAACCTCGCTTCAAAGCTGGCGAATTCGCCGACATGCGGCGTGCGATCGCCCCCCTCGCCCGGCACCGCATAGACCAGGTGCCCACCGGAGCTGCGGACGCGCAGGGCACCGACCTCGACAAGGTCGCGGGACAGCGTGCCTTGGGTGACCTGAACCCCATCGTCGGCCAACAGCTCGGCCAGCTCGCTCTGTGAGCGCACCTCGTGCTGCTCCAGCAAGGTGATGATCTTCGCCTGCCTGCCGGTCTTGCTCATCACCCCTTTCCGCGCTTCCACAGGAGGGTGACTCCCCTTGCTCTGACGTGGTGCGCTGGCGTACGTCGACACTGCTACGCCACCTCTGCTTGCTCGTCGAGGAACGACAACAGAGCCTTCTGCACGTGCCTGCGGTTCTCGGCCTCTTCCCACACCGCAGACTGCGGCCCATCGATCACTGCAGCGTCGATCTCCTTGCCGCGATAAGCCGGCAGGCAATGCAGCACGATTGCCTCCCGATCGGCAAGATCCATTAGCGCCGTGGTCACTGCATAGGGAACGAAGATCGCCTCGCGATCACGGCGAGAGTCTTCCTGACCCATCGACATCCAGGTATCAGTCGCGACCACATCCGCGTCTAGCACCGCTTCCTTGGCTTCCTGAAGCAGCTGCACGCTCCCTCCGGAGGTGCTCGCGAGGTGCTGCGCTCTGTTCACAATCTGGGGGTTGGGCTGGAAGGCAGACGGAGCGCCGATCCGGACGTGCATTCCCGCGAGACTGCCGGCGAGCAGATACGAGTGCGCCATGTTGTTCGCACCGTCCCCGACATAAGCCAGCGTCAGGCCAGCTAGCTGATGCTTGTGCTCCCGGATGGTCTGCAGGTCCGCCAGCACTTGGCACGGGTGGTATTGGTCTGTCAGTCCATTGATCACCGGAACCCCAGCATGATCCGCCATTTCCTGCAACCGCTCTTGCCCTGACGTGCGCCAGACGATTGCGGCCACATGGCGTCCGAGCACTCGAGCGGTGTCGCTGATCGACTCACCACGGCCGAGCTGGGACAGCGCGGCCTCGATGATCATCGGGTGGCCTCCCAACTCGGCAATCGCAGCCTCGAAGGAGATCCTGGTGCGCGTCGACGGCTTGTCGAAGAGCACCGCCACCGTCCGCGGCCCAGCGAACGGGCGCAGCGAGTACGGCTCGGCTTTGAGCGTGTCGGCGAGGTCCAAGATCGCGAGCTGCTCGGCTGCGTTGAGGTCATCGTCTCTCAGGAGGTGCCTCATGCTGACTCCTCGGCGACTTTGTCGAGAAGAGACGGCAGCACACTGATGAAGCTGTCGAGCTCAGCGGCGCTGATGATCAGCGGGGGTGCCAGGCGCAACACATCGGGCTGCGGGGCGTTGATCACAAAGCCAGCTGCGAGGGCAGCGTCGACCACGGCCGGCGCGATCGGCTCGGCCAAGATCACTGCTCGCAACAAGCCGCGACCGCGCACACCGGTGATCAACCGATGATCCAGCTCCAGGAGCGCTTTGCTGAGATGATCACCGAGCTCCTTCGCCTGATCAAGGAGACCATCGCGTTCGATGACTGCGATCACCGCCAGGCCCGCGATGGCGGCAACCGGGTTGCCGCCAAAGGTGCTGCCGTGGCTGCCCGGACCGAGCAGCCGCGAGGCAGGTCCGGTCGCAATGCAGGCGCCAACCGGAAAACCATTGCCCAAGCCCTTGGCGACGGTCACGAGGTCGGCCGTCACACCCTCCCCGACATGGACCAGCCAGCTGCCGCAGCGGCCCATCCCGGTCTGCACCTCATCCATCCACAGCAGGGCACCCTGCTGATCGCAGATCTCCCGCGCCTTCGCGAGATAACCGTCGGGCGGCACCACGACGCCGTTCTCACCCTGGATCGGTTCCAAGACGACTGCGGCTACTGTCTGGTCAACCACGGAGGCCAGCGCTTGCGCGTCGCCGTACGGTACGAAGATCACCTCACTGGGCAGCGGCTCGAACGGCACGCGGTACTTCGGATTGTGGGTGAGTGCGAGCGCACCCATGGAGCGTCCATGGAACGAGCCCTCGGTGGAGATGATCCGGCTGCGTCCGGTCATCCGGGTGATCTTGAATGCGGCCTCGTTGGCCTCGGTTCCGGAGTTGGTGAAGAAAACCCGCGCCTCGGCAGCGCCAGTCATGCTGGTCAACCGTTCGGCAAGCGCGACCTGGGCCGGCGTGGCGAAGAAGTTCGAGACATGCCCAAGAGTGGCAATCTGACCCGTTACGGCAGACAGCACCGTGGGATGGGCATGACCGAGCGCGTTGACTGCCAGACCAGAGAGCAGATCCAGGTAGCGGCGCCCGTCGGCGTCCCAGAGGTAGCAAGCCTCACCTCGGACGAAGACGCGCTTTGGCGGGCCGAACGTATTCATCACAGACTCGGAGTACGCCTCCAGCACCGCGGCCGATGGTCCAAGCCCGGATAGCTCGCGACTTATGGTCATCGGGTCGGCGGTCATGACCGCATCCCCTGAAACTCGCCATTGCCGTATTCCTGGAGCGGGATACCCTCATCCCGCGAGAACACCCGGCTGCCGAGCCGGATCAGCCCATCCTGGGTGACCATGGTTCCAATGCCGACGTTGGTGAAGATTTCCAGGAGCAGCGCATGTGGAACTCGCCCATCGACGACGGTGGCCCGCGTCAGGCCGCCATCGACAGCGCGCAGGCAGGCCTCCATTTTCGGCACCATGCCTGCTACCAGATTGGGCATCAGCTGGCGGAGCTCCGTTGCTGACAGCTCAGTGATCACCTCGCTGCTATCTGGCCAGTCACGGTAGAGACCTTCAACGTCGGTCAACACCACCAACCGCTCGGCTTTGAGCGCTACGGCCAGTGCCGCGGCCGCAGTGTCGGCATTGACGTTGTGGACAACGCCGTTCTGGTCGGGTGCGATGCTGGCGACAACCGGCACGCTGCCTGAGTTGATCAGTCCTTCAACGGCCTCGGTGCGCACCGAGACCACATCGCCCACCAGGCCAAGATCAACTTCCTCACCATCCACCACGGTGCCCCGTCGCTCGGCCACGAACAGACCACCATCCTCACCGGATAGCCCAACCGCAAGAGTGCTGTGGCTGTTGATCAGTCCAACCAAGTCCCTGCCGACCTGACCGACCAACACCATGCGTACCACCTCCATTGCCTCGGGAGTCGTGACCCGAAGGCCGCCGCGAAACTCAGAGGCGATCCCGAGCCTGGAGAGCATCGTGGAGATTTGAGGTCCGCCTCCGTGGACCACAACGGGATGGATGCCACAGCGCTTCATGAAGACGATGTCCTGTGCGAAGGCCCGCTTGAGATCATTGTCGATCATGGCATTTCCGCCGTACTTGATAACGACGATCTTGCCGGCATAGGTCTCCAGCCAGGGCAGCGTCTCAGTCAGGATCGACGCTTTCTCCACCAGCGACAGGGGCCGGGATTGCGGCACCTGAGGGTAGCCGTTCATGTCGCGTACTCCGCGTTCTCTTTGACATAGTCGTAGCTGAGATCGTTGGTCCAGATGGTCGCGGAGTGGCGGCCGCTGCGCAGATCGACTTCAAGGTGCACATCATGGCCGCTCAAGTCGACGAGCTCGCGAGCGTCGCCAATGGAGCCGTCCCGGCACACCTGCACACCGTTGAAAGCGACGTCGATGCGGTCCGGCTCAAAGTCGGCGGCGGTGGTCCCGATGGCAGCGAGCACCCTGCCCCAGTTGGGATCTTGACCGAACACAGCGCACTTGAAGAGGTTGCTGCGCGCAATGGCTCGACCGACTTGCACGGCATCGTCCTCCGACGCTGCGTGGCGTACCTCGATGGCGATGGTGTGCGCAGCGCCCTCCGCGTCGGCGAGCAACTGGCGGGCAAGATCCTGACAGGTCTCATTCAGTGCACTTTGGAAATCGGTCGCAGCTGGCCGGACTCCGGAGGCGCCGCTGCTCATCAAGATCACCGTGTCGTTGGTCGACATGCAGCCGTCGCTGTCTATCCGATCGAAGCTACCCTGGCAGGCGCTCGCAAGCTGATCATGAAGCAGGCCTTGATCGACGATTGCATCGGTGGTGAGTATCACGAGCATGGTGGCCAGGCCCGGAGCGAGCATGCCGGCTCCCTTGGCCATGCCACCGATCGACCAGCCCTCATCGGCGAAGCTCGCCTGCTTGGGCACCGAATCTGTTGTCATGATCGCCTCGGCGGCTGCCTGTCCACCATGGTCGCTCAGTGAAGGAACCAGCTGGTTGATTCCGGCCGTCAGCTTGCCCATCGGCAGCCGCACGCCAATCAAGCCCGTCGAACAGACGGCGACATCGATCGCACCCACTCCAACGGCGTCTGCCACCAGTTCGGCCGTTCGGTGCGTGTCGGCGAAGCCCTCGGGTCCGGTGCAGGCGTTGGCTCCCCCTGAGTTCAAGATCACCGCTCGCAGCCGGCGGTCGCTCAACACTTCCTGGGACCAGATCACTGGCGCCGCCTTGACCCGATTACTGGTGAACAGACCCGCGGCGGCGTCATCAGGTCCGGTGTTGACTACCAGCGACAGATCCTTTCCACCACTGCTCTTCAGACCCGCCGCCAACCCGGAGGCAACGAAGCCGGCGGCCGTCGTGACGCTCATGGAGCCACACCCACGGTCGAGAGACCGGTGGTCTCCGGTAGGCCCAGCGCCAGATTCATGCACTGCACAGCGCCGCCGGCCGTCCCCTTGGTCAGGTTGTCCAAAACCGCGACGGCGACGAGCCGGCCTGCATCATGATCAACTGTGACCTGCACGTGAACCGCATTCGATCCCAGTACGGACTTCGTCTGCGGCCATTGGCCTTCAGGCAACAGATGGACGAACGGCTCATCCGCGTACGCCTCGGCGTAGGCCGCATAGGTCTCCTCGTGAGAGACGCCAGTCTGCGCCAGCGGAGCCGCGCAGGTCGCCAGGATTCCACGTGACATCGGAACCAGCACGGGGGTGAATGACACCGATGGTGCTGGAGCGCCGCAGGCCGCGAAGTTCTGCAGCAGCTCGGGCGTGTGACGATGAACCCCGCCGACTGCATAGGCACTTGCCGACCCCATCAGCTCGGCGCCAAGCAGGTGCGGCTTGAGCGAGCGGCCGGCGCCAGAGGGACCGCTGGCCGCCACGATGACCACGTCCTGGGCGGTCGTCAGGCCCTGAGTGATCGCGGGCAGCAGCGCGAGGGTTGCTGTGGTCGGGTAACAGCCGGGAACAGCGATTGCTCGGGCCCCTGCCAGCTTGTCCCGCTGGCCGGGTAACTCAGGCAGCCCGTACGGCCAAGTACCGGCGTGAGGCGACTGGTAGAACTTCTGCCACAGCTCAGCCTCGGAGAGCCGAAAATCAGCCCCGCAGTCGATCACGAGGGTATCGGGATGCAGTTGCGCCGCGACTTCACCGGAGGCTCCGTGTGGCAGAGCCAGTAAGACCACATCGTGATCGGTCAGCACATCCGACGATGTCTGAGCCACCACTCGATCTCCGATAGGAGTCAGCTGTGGATGATGCTGGCCCAGCAGCGTTCCGGCACTGGCGTTTGCCGTCACTGCCCCGATCTCCACCTGGGGATGCGCGAGCAGCAGCCGGAGCAACTCGCCGCCCGCATACCCAGTAGCGCCTGCTACCGCAACCTTCACAGCCACCTGCATGAGTATGCCATGATTGACAACTTCATGCATTTCGCCATCTCAAGGCTTGGAGCGATCGTGCTCGGCCTGCCTAGACCGTGCGCTGGACCGCCCCCGTAAGCTCGGCGGCCGTGGCAACCGCAGCGTCTCGCGCGGCGGCCGCTTCGGCGTCGGTGAGGGTACGGTCCGGAGCTCGGAACCGGAGGGCGTAGGCCAGCGACTTCTTCCCCTCACCGATCTGCGGGCCGGTGTAAACGTCGAAGAGCCACACCGACTCGAGCAGTGGTCCCGCTCCGGTCCGCAGCGCCCGTTCCACCGTAGCGGCAGGCACTTCGTCGTCGACGATCAAGGCCACATCCTCCTTGGCCACCGGGAAGCCTGAGATCAGCGCGATCTCGCCGCTGGCCGGTGCCGCGGCAATCAGCGCATCAAGATTGATCTCCGCAGCAGCAGCCCGAGCCGGTAGGCCGAACGCAACACAGACCTCCGGGTGCAGTTCACCGGCATAGCCAATCGCCTCGCCTGTCGGCAGGATGAACTGGGCACACCGCCCCGGATGCCACGGCGAGTACTCTGCCGCCCGGCGGTCCAATCGCAATCCGATCGCAACAGCGGCTGCCTCGACGAATGCAATGGCCTGTTGCCAGCCTGCGGGGATTCCCGGCCCCTCCCATCCATCCGGCACCCACCGACCGGTAAGCACCGCTCCGAGGTGTCGGGGCTGCTGTCCGAGCGCACGATCCAGCGCAGCCAGCTCCTCCGCGGACGGTCGCTGTGTCACTGGCGGTCGGGGCGCGGCAACCAGCGGATCGTTGGCGAAGAACACCGAACCCGCCTCGAAAAGGGCCAGGTCGTCGTTGCCGCGACTGCGGTTTCGGGCCACTGCCGCGAACAGCCCGGGCAGTATCGAGGTACGTAAGTAGGGAGTGGCTTCCGACAGCGGATTGACGATCTTGTTCAGCCGGCGACGCTGGTCGTCAGCTGGCACCCCCATCAGATCCAGATCTGTGGTCGAGGCAAAAGGGAAGCTCAGTATCTCGACGAAACCGCGAGCGGCCAACGCGAGGTTGATAGCGCGCCGCGCTCGCTGGCTGCTGGTCAGCCCGCGGCCGATTGGCGCGGTTGGGATAACCGGTTTGATGGTGTCGAAGCCAATGAGCCGGCCGACCTCTTCCACGTAGTCATACGGATCGTTCAGATCCGGGCGCCAGCTCGGTGGGGTGATCGTCAGGCTGTCACTGCCGTCAGCGACGGTGGCACCGATAGCCCGCAGCAGGCGCACCACCGATGCATGATCGACGTCTGTGCCGAGAATCTGCGACGGCAGTGTGTCGGCGATCATGGTGCTGGGTCGGGTAGGCACTACGCCGCGTACCGTCTCGGCCGGCAGCAGCGTGCCACCCGCGTGGGACACGAGGAGTTCCGCAACTCGATGGGCGGCTGCGTAGCAGGCCTGCGGGTCAACCCCGCGCTCAAAACGTCGCGACGCCTCTGACGACAACTTGTGACGTCGCGACGTGCGGGCGATCGTCATCGCATCGAAGTGCGCTGCCTCGATGATCACATTGCGTGTGCCCGGAGAAAGCTCAGTGGTGGCGCCGCCCATGACACCCGCGAGGCCGATGGGTCCGGAGGTGTCGGTGATCAAGAGATCGTCGGGATGCAGTGGACGGACCACGTCGTCCAGGGTCGTCAGCTTCTCGCCTTCGGCGGCCTTGCGCACCACGATGGGGCCATCGAGCAGGTCGGCGTCGTAGGCATGGATGGGCTGGCCGGTCTCCAACATCACATAGTTGGTGATGTCGACTGCCAACGAGATCGAGCGCATACCCGCCAGCTGCACGCGACGGGCGAGCCAGCGTGGCGTCGGCCGGCCGGGATCGATACCGGTGACGGTAAGTGCCACAAAGACGGAGCACCCCTCCGAGTGCAGTTCTACGGGATGACCATTCACAGTTTCGACCGGCACTACACGGTCCACCGGGTCGGTGAATTCCACCTCGAGAGCTTGGGCCGACTCGCGAGCGATGCCCCGCATCGAGAGGCAATAGCCGCGATCCGGGGTCACGGCGATCTCGAGCACCTCGTCGTGTAGGTGCAGCACAACTGCAGCATCGGTGCCTGGTGCCAGATCTGGTTCCTCGAGAACCAGGATCCCGGAATGATCGTCACCCAGACCCAGCTCCTTGGCCGAGCAGATCATGCCATCGGAGACGTGGCCGTAGGTCTTGCGCGCTGAGATACCGAAACCGCCGGGCAAGATTGTGCCGGGCAGGGCAACGACGACCGAGTCGCCGACCTCGAAGTTGTGCGCACCGCATACCACGCTTCGGGAGCCCGAATCGTCGTTGTGCGGACCAACATCGACTTGGCACCATCGGATCGGCTTGCCGTTGGAATGAACCTCGACTTCGTACGCCAACACCGTGCCGATCACCAGCGGGCCGGTGATATCGGCACCAACCTGGTCGACGGTCTCGACCTCCAGGCCCGCTCTGATCAGCGCCTCGGCGAGAGTGCGACCGTCAAGATCTTCAGGTAGGGCGGCGTATTCACGCAGCCAGCTCAGGGGGACTCTCATAACCCGCGCTCCCAGCTGTTGTTGCGCGCGCGGCGAGGGTTCAAGGGGATCGTCCCCCTTGCTCTACTCATCGGGCCGTTCCTACGAGAGACCGGCTGAAACGCACATCGCCTTCGATCATGTCGCGCATGTCCTCGGCGTTGTTGCGGAACATCAGGGTGCGGTCCACGCCCATGCCGAAGGCAAAGCCGGAATAGATGTCGGTATCCACGCCGCACGCTTGCAGCACGCGAGGATTGACCACGCCGCAGCCACCCCACTCAATCCAGCCTTCGTTCTTGCAGGTGCGACAGGGGTTGTCGGGATTCCCGACCGAGGCGCCGTGGCAGACGAAGCATTCCAGGTCGACCTCAGCCGACGGCTCGGTGAACGGGAAGTAGTTGGGTCGCATCCGGGTCCGCGTCTCACCGAACATGACGCGTGCGAAATGATCAAGAGTTCCGCGCAAATGACCCAGCGTTATGCCCTTGTCTACCGCAAGCCCCTCGATCTGGTGGAAGACGGGCAGATGCGTCGCGTCGTACTCGTCGGACCGGTAGACCCGCCCGGGACAAACGACGTAGATCGGCAGCTCGCGAGTCAGCATTGCTCGAGCTTGGACCGGGGAGGTGTGGGTCCGGAGCACGACGCCGCCATCCTCGGGCTCGACGAACAGCGTGTCCTGCATCGTGCGGGCCGGATGATCAGGAATGAAGTTCAACGCGTCGAAGTTGAGCCACTCGGCTTCGAGCTCGGGACCCTCGGCAACCTCCCAACCCATCGCGATGAAGACGTCTTCCATCAGGTTCATCAACGCGGTGATCGGGTGAACTGCACCCACCGGCTGGGTCTGGACCGGCAACGTGACATCGACTTGCTCGGCTACCAAGCTGCGGGCGAGCTCGGCCGCCTTGATCTCCTCCTCGCGGGCCTTGAGCGCCTCGTTGATCGTCCCGCGGGCACGACCCACTCGGGCGCCGACCTCCTTACGGGCCTGAGGCGGCAGGGCGCCGATCTCCCGGTTGGCGAGGGCGATCGGCGAGCGTTCCGCGGCATGTGCCAGCCTGGCCTGTTTGAGCTCGGCCATCGAGCTCGCGGCCATGAACGCCGCCAGCGCCTCAGCCACCATCGCGTCAACACTCGCTGCATTCAGCGGCGTGACCTGAACGGGGTCGTAGCTGGTGTTCGGCCCGGACATGGCTCCCCTCGCGGGTGGACTGTGACGCAGGGTGCGCCTGGGACAGTCTAGGAATATGGTCCGCGCGCCGCTACGAGGTTTAGATAGCGAGCGTCGGTTGCGAGGAATCACACATCCGATTGCGAGCGTTGAGCGGTGGCTGAGGCGTACAGGAAGACGGCGGCGGCGGTCGAGAGGTTGAGGCTTTCGGCTTGCCCGTAGATCGGCAGGGCGACCAGCCGGTCCAGCAGCGCGGCGTCGTCCGGCGGCAGCCCCCATGCCTCATTGCCCATCACCCACAGAGTGGGT
>DATEWO010000139.1:0-18915 GCA_035257925.1 Propionibacteriaceae bacterium
CCTCCGCACCCTCCCAGCCCCACGTCTGGCTGACATCGGGCAACGTCTTGCCGCCCTGTCCTAGCGGGCTGGCAGTCATGATCACAGTCAGCAGTGGCGAGGGCGGCTCATCATGGGGAACGACGATTGATTCCAGTTGCAGCTCAGTCGCCGGCCACTGTGATCGCAAAGCCTCAAGTAGCCGAGGATCGTCCAAGTCGGGCGTCTCCTCGTACCACAGCTCAACGACCAGAGGAACCGTGTGGCCAGGAGCGCTGCCGCCATTCACAGCACCCCTCTTACCCTTCGTTGATCAGGGTCAGTCATCCTCGGCGTTGGCACCGGGCACACCAGAACAGATTGCGCCCGGCGAGCAGTTGGGTGCGTACCTTGGAGCCGCAGACTAGGCAGTCCATGCCGGCACGCCGGTAGACATAGACCTCACCGCCATGATCATCCTGACGTGGCGGCCGGCCCATCGCCTCGGGCGTGTGCTCTGGGCGTACGGTATCGATCCTGTTGTCCACCACACCTTGCGGCATCAGTTCGACAAGATCGGTCCAGATCCCCAGCCAGCTCCGGCGGGTCAGCTTGTTGCCCGGCCGATGCGGGTTGATCCGGTTACGAAACAGAACCTCAGCACGGTAGACGTTCCCCACCCCAGACAGGATGGCTTGGTCCATCAGGAGTGCTGCGATCGGGCGTGTCGAGCGTCGTATCCGGCGCCAGGCAAGATCGGGATCGGCGTCGGCGCGGAGCGGGTCGGGACCCAGTTCGCTCAATCGTGTGGCCACCTCGGTCCGCGTCCGAACGACGCAGAGCTGGGGCCCGCGCAGGTCCGCCACCGCCTGCTCGGTTGCGATCCGGGCCCGCACCTCGCCGCGGGGCGGACTCGGCGGGCCGAGTTGAAGACTGCCGATGAGACCCAGATGAATGTGGAGCAACCGATCGCCGTCGAACTCGCAGAACAGATGTTTGCCGTGGGCCGTGGCTTCGATCAGCCGTGTCTGGTCAAGCAGTGCCGCTGACTCGGCAAAGCGGCCCTGCGGGCTGCTGACCGACACCACCTGGCCGCCAAAGGCCTGCGTCAGGTCGAGAGCGAGCCGGTGCAGCGTATGCCCTTCCGGCACCATCCCTCCTTTGCAGCTGGGGCGAGCAAGGCCCGCGTAACACTTCCATTGCGATCATGCCCGCGGCCTGCGAATCTGTTTTAGCGTGTGAGGCATGACAGGTGCGTTGCCACCTGGGGGTCACCCCTCAGGAACGCACGGCGGAGGAACACACTACTCGGGGACCACGCACGACTCTCGCGACCTCTGGCCGCGGGATTTTGGGCGGGATGGTGTCTCGGGACTGGTCACTCTCGACCGTGCCATGCGTGGGCGGGACGTATCCCGCCCGGACCTCGACGACGAACGGGTCGCAGCGGAAGTCATCGACGAGCTACTCGCGCGAGTCGATGGACGGCGACCGAATGATCGCCGCGCAACGACCAACCGGTAGTCAGGCGCCGCCGCGCGCGGCAGGATGGCTCGGTCGGCCGTGAGAGCAGGTTCATCGCCCTAGCCGCCCCGCTCCAGGATGCTGCGGGCTCTCAGAAAGCAGTTGCGGCGGAACGTGACTTCTCGTAGTCCGCGAGGAGCCCGATGCGCCGGGCATGGCGGGGATCGCCGCTGAACGGAGTCGTCAGAAATACCCGGACCATCTCCAGCGCCTCTTCCTGGGTATGCATTCGGGCCCCAATGCTGATCACGTTAGCGTCGTTGTGCTGGCGACCGAGCTTCGCTGTGTCTAAGTTGTACGCGAGTGCCGCTCGGGTACCGACCACCTTGTTGGCCGCAATCTGCTCGCCGTTGCCAGACCCGCCGATCACAACACACAACGAGCCGGGATCGGCTACGACAGCCTCGGCAGCAGGAATGCAGAAGACGGGATAGTCGTCCTCGGGGTCATAGGCATTCGGCCCGTGGTCAACCACCTCGTGACCGTCCTCGGTGAGAGCCTCGACCAGATAGTTCTTCAGCTCGAACCCGGCGTGGTCGCTACCGATGTGTACGCGCATGGGAGCACTATGGCAGATCCGGCCGGGACAGACGAGTGATCGCCGTGGCAGCGCATGTCGCCGACGCGCTCAACTCGGCCGCGTGATGTGCAGCGTCCTCGGCTGACGTGCCGCCTCTCCAAGTTGCTGAATGCCGGCCGTAAGACCGCCGACGATGTCGCCGCCGGCAAACGAGGTCTGCATGGCTGCAGCCGCCAGGCGACATTCAAGATCGCTAAGCACTCGGCGAGTTGCGGCGCCAGTGACGATCTCCAGCTTGTGGAACTCGGGGTCGCACATGACCAAGACTGAATGATCAGGATCGCTGAGGGTCTTGTGCAGCCGTTCGGCGTACCCGCGTGAGTCCTCCTCCGCGACACCGACAAAAACTGAGAACTTCAGGCCGGAGACAGCCTCGGCATTGCCGACGGCGCGCCTGATCCACTCGCGTTGGCTCGGGGTGAACGAATCACCAGCGGGCACCCGCGCCACCCACGTGTTCGCCGGTGTCGTCGCCCTCGACCCCTTCGCTCGCGGAAGCCTGCTCGGGGACGCTCGCGGAAGCCTGTTCGGCGTCAGTTGCGGAAGCCTGGTCGCCATCATCGGCACCCGGGTTGGCGCTAGGTGCTTCGAGCACACCTGACTCCTGGCTACCACCCACCCAGAGCGGGTCGCTTGCCTGGATGTCGTCACCGCGCGCCTCGTGGATGCTAGTGGCGATCTTGGAGATGGCGATCACGATGAGGAAGACCAGGACAGGAAATCCAACGAAGATGGCAAGACTCGCCAAAATCGGCGGGTTAGGAACCGGTGGCCACCCCGAGAGCGTTTCCAGAGGCACTAGCATGCTCAGGAGTTCGTTCACGGCCCTACGTTATCGCCCTCACACGGTTCCGCGGAGGCTGCGAGGCGCCCATGAGGAGGATTGTTGTCAGGTACTGGTGCGCCACAGGCCAGGCCGGAGGATCCGACGCCGGGCGTCGAGGTCGATTCGACGATGTCTCGGGTCGTCCTGGATGCTGATCAGATTGCCCGTGCCTGCGCCCGGATGGCCCATCAGATCCTGGAGGCGAACCGCGGCGCCGAGGGCCTAGTCCTGATAGGGATTCCCACCCGCGGTGTCGCAGTGGCTCATCGACTCGCGACAGTGATGGACGAAGTGGAGGGCGTCAGGGTTCCGGTGGGCGCAATGGATGTGACGATGTATCGCGACGACCTTCGACGCCAACCGACTCGGGCTGTAGGCCATACCCATCTACCGGTCGAGGTGGACGACAGCACAGTGGTGCTGGTCGATGACGTGCTCTATTCCGGACGTACGGTGCGGGCCGCGCTGGATGCCCTCGGTGATCTTGGTCGACCGCGTGCCGTTCGGCTGGCGGTGCTGGTGGACCGCGGTCACCGGGAGCTGCCCATCCGAGCCGATCATGTCGGCTCCTACATCCCGACCCGGACCGGCGAGCACGTCAGCGTAAGACTGGCCGAGATCGACGGCGTAAACCAGGTCAGCATCGAACAGGGCAGCGATCCGGGTCGCAGGGAGGCCTGATGCGCCATCTGCTGTCCGCAGCTGATCTTGATCAGCCTCAGATCACCGAGATCTTGGATCTCGCGGAGGAGATGTCGCTGGTGCAGGGACGGCCGGTCAAGAAACTGCCGGCGCTCCGGGGCCGTACCGTGGTCAATCTCTTCTTCGAAGACTCCACCCGCACCCGATCCTCCTTCGAGATCGCCGGTAAGTGGCTGTCGGCGGATGTGATCAACATCAGCGCCAAGGGCTCGTCGGTGTCGAAAGGTGAATCGCTGCGCGACACAGTACTGACAGTCGCGGCCATGGGCGTCGATGCCCTGGTGATCCGGCATCATGCGTCGGGCGCACCGTGGCAGGCTTCACGCTGGATCGATGCGCATGTGCTCAATGCGGGCGACGGAACCCACGAACATCCCACCCAGGCGTTGCTGGATGCCTTCACGATCCGGCGGCATCTGCGGAGTTCCAGCCCTGATCTGATGAACTTCGACGGCAAGACCGTGGCGATCGTCGGAGACATCACCCATTCCCGAGTCGCGCGCAGCAACGTCTTGCTGCTCACGACGTTAGGGGCGCAAGTGATCCTCGTCGCGCCACCGACGCTGCTGCCGGCGGGAGTCGACAGCTGGCCGGTACTCGTGTGCACCGATTTCGACGAGGTGCTGCCCCATGCCGATGTCGTGATGATGCTCCGGGTGCAGCGGGAACGTATGGGAGGCGGTTACTTCCCGACTCCGCGCGAGTACACGATCAGCTATGGCCTGACTCGTCCCAGGCTCGAGATGATGAAACCGGGGGCCGCCATCTGCCATCCGGGGCCCATGAACCGCGGCTTGGAAATCTCAGCAGACGCCGCCGACGCGGCCAACTCTTTGATCTTGGAGCAAGTCGCGGCCGGCGTGTCGGTGCGGATGAGCGTGCTGTACGAGCTGCTGGGAGGGGCGGAGTGACAAGCCTGCTCATCCGCGGTGCCGACCTGGTGGGCCGTGGACGCTCAGACCTGCTGATCCGGAACGGCCGATTCGTGGACCCTGCCGAGGCGGGAACCGATGTAGACCACCTCGATGCGGACGGGCTGGTCGCGCTACCTGGTCTGGTCGACCTGCACACCCATTTGCGGGAGCCTGGACGAGAAGACGCTGAGACGGTGCAGTCCGGCACGCTGGCCGCTGCACGCGGCGGATTCACCGCGGTGCTGGCCATGGCCAACACGACCCCGGTGACCGACACCGCCGAGGCTGCCGGGCATGTCGCGGCGCTCGGGGCCCGCGATGGTTATACACAGGTGGTGCCGGTGGGGGCTGTGAGCAAGGGGCTGGACGGAGTCGAGCTGGCCGAACTCGGGCTGATGGCCCGGTCCATCGCCCGGGTACGGGTGTTCTCCGATGATGGTCACTGCGTGTCGGACGCGCGTCTGATGCGACGATCACTGGAGTACGTCCGCGCCTTTGATGGAGTCATCGCTCAGCATGCGCAGGATCCGCAGCTCGCGGGTGTCTCGGCCTGCTGCCACGAGGGTGAGATCTCCGGCATGCTGGGACTGCCAGGATGGCCGGCCGCAGCCGAGGCCAGCGTGGTTGCTCGAGACGTGCAGATCGCAGAGCTCACTCGATCTCGGTTGCACGTCTGTCACGTGTCCTGCGCCGAGACCGTCGACGTCATCAGATGGGCCAAGCAGCGTGACATCAATGTCACCGCGGAGGTCGCGCCTCATCACCTCATGCTGACGACGAATGAGGTGCTCGGTTATGACCCGACCTACAAGGTGAATCCTCCGCTGCGGCCGAGCGAGCATGTCGAGGTGCTTCGGGAGGCTCTCGCAGACGGGACCATCGATGCGGTGGCTACCGACCATGCACCACACGCGCGCCACGACAAGGATCACGCCTTCGCTGAGGCGGCGTTCGGGATGCTCGGCCTGGAGACCGCACTGGCCGTGGTCATGGAGACCATGATCAAGTCTGACCTGCTGAGCTGGACTGACTTGGTAAAACGCATGTCGATCCTGCCGGCGCACATTGCGCGACTTGCTGATCAAGGTCGTCCCTTGGCTGTAGGTGAGCCGGCCAATGTCGTCCTGGTGGATCCCGCTGCGCGGCAGGTCATCGACCGCAACGACTCAGCCTCACTGTCCCGCAACAATCCCTGGCACGGCCGCGAGCTGCCCGATCCGGTCGTCGCCACCATCTGGGCGGGCCGGGTCACATACCAGAAGGAACGCTGACTCTCGGCTTTACCCGACGCGTGGCGATGGCGACACCGATCAACGAGAGTGCACCACCCACAATCGCCAGAGTCGGCGGCACCTCCTTGAGGAATAGCCACCCGAGCAGAATGGTGATCGGGGGCACAGCGAAGGTGGTAACACCAAGTTTTCCGGCCGACGTATGGCTGAGCGCGTACGCCCAGGTCGAGAAAGCGACCGCAGTCGGCACCAGGCCGAGGTAGACGACTCCCAGAATCTGCAGCGTTGGTGCGACTGAGAGATCACCGACCAGCGCGCCAGCAAACGGCAGGCAAGCGACGGTCCCCATAAGGCAGGCGAGCCAGGTCACCTGGAGGGCAGGAATGCGGCGCAGCACGACCTTCTGCGCCACCATGGCAATCGAGTAGACGGTCGCGCTCAGCAGCACCAGGAGTACGCCGGCCCAATCGGCCTCTCCAGTGCTCGTGGCAAATCCAATGATCAGAGTGCCGGCGAACGCGACCAGGCCGCCGATGACCAGCATCCGTGGAAAGCCCTCGCCGAGCAGGATGCCGGCGAGGACGCCGATGAGGATCGGCGCGAACTGGATCAGCATCGAAGCGGTGCCGGCGTCGACATGCTGTTCGCCGGCATTGAGGGCGACGCTATAGACCGCGAACCAGGCAACTCCGACCAGGGCGGTGAGCGCCCACTCCCGGGAGCTCATCCGAACGAGCCGACGGCCGATCATCATGGCGCTGAGGGCAAGGCTGGCAACCAGCAGCCGGCCCAGGCTGAGGGCGCCGGGACTGATGTCGTGAGCCGCATACCGAATCACCACAAAGGCTGAAGCCCAGGCGACAACAGTGATTGCTACCGCGAGTAGCGACCGCCAGTCCGACCGCTGTGTCGTGATCTTGGTCTGCTGGATCTCCCCCACGGCGTTGGTCACCGGTCCAGCATGGCACCCTGCTGGCGAGGTGAGCGACGCAAAGGATGCGAAAGCACGCCCTAGGCTGAGGCACATGCCGGAGTGGTTCCCTGACAATCTCGCCGAACTGGTGCTGTTCACCCCGCTTCGCATCGTGCTGTTGATCATTGCGGCATTTGTACTGCGGCGGGTGCTCCGTCGCTTGATCAATCGTTCAGTGCGCCGGGCGATCGACCGGCCTTTCAGCTCGCGCCATGAGATGACGCAGAAATTGATCAACGTCACTACAGCCTCCGCTGAGCGTCGCAAACAACGTCTCTCGGCGCTCGGCTCACTGGCTCAGAGCACAGTGACCTTCGTAATCTTCGCCGTTGTCATCCTGATGATCTTGGCCGAGCTGGGCTATAACATCACCACGATCCTGGCTGGCACGACGGTCATCGCGGTCACCGTAGCCTTCGGCCTGCAGAGCATTGTGAAGGACCTTGTCTCGGGCGTCTTCATGCTGGTCGAGGACCAGCTCGGCATCGGCGACTACGTCGACATGGATTTGGCCTCTGGCGTGGTCGAAGCCATTGGGCTGCGGGTTACGGAACTGCGAGGTAAGGACGGAACGGTCTGGTACGTCCGAAACGGCGAAGTCCTCCGCGTCGGCAACCTCAGTCAGGGCGGCCCCGGTCAGCCACCTGCCGAGGCCGAGCCTGCGGAATCTCCCTAGCTGCTGTAGGTCCCAGCAGGGGCGAGCGTCGCCTCGACGGTGATCGTCGTGCCGGTGAGTGCCTTGGAAACCGGGCAGTTCTTCTTGGCGTCCTCAGCCGCCTCCGCGAACTGCTCCGCGGTCACGCCTGGTACCACCCCCCTGACCGTCAGCTTGACGCCGGTGATGTTCGGAGGATCGAAAGTGACATCGGCACGCGTGTCAAGCGAGGTGGGCGGGTTGCCGCCGCGGGCGAGGTGACCAGCCAACTGCATCGAAAAGCACGTGGAGTGCGCAGCAGCGATCAACTCCTCCGGGCTGGTCTTGCCGTTCGGTTGCTCGGCACGCGCCGGCCAGCTGGTCTCGAAAGTGCCGAGCCCAGACGAGACAAGCTCAACCTCGCCCTGGCCCTCAAACAGAGACCCTTCCCAGTGCGCCTCTGCGGTCCGAACTGTAGCCATGAGTAACTCCTCCCGACGGATGGATAGGGGCGTACGCGGACTCATCCTGCCAGCCGGTCGGACTTGTGATGGACAATGGGTCCCGATGTCCGAGCAAGCACCCCTGCAAACCTTCTATGACGCGATCGGCGGCCATGAGACGTTCGTGGCGCTCGTTAAGCGGTTTTATGAGGGAGTCGCCTCTGATCCACCGCTCCGCGCCTTGTATCCGGAACCCGATCTTGCCTCGGCCGAAGAACGGCTGCGCATGTTCCTGGAGCAGTACTGGGGAGGTCCGACCGCTTACAGCGAGCAACGTGGGCATCCGCGGCTCCGGATGCGCCACGCCCCCTTTGCGGTGACACCTGCGATGCGGGACCGCTGGTTGCAGCACATGCGGGATGCGATCGACTCAATCGAGCTCACAGCACAACAGGAACATGAGTTGTGGACCTACATGGAGCGCGCCGCGTACTCGATGGTGAACACCTTCGATGAGCACCCGGGCACGATGCCAGGACTGAAGCTCTAGCCGCGAGTGTTTATCAAACGGCCCACTTTTGCAGCGCCATCCGCTGATCGGCGCTCAACGAAGAGACGCCCACCACGATTGTCCGCGCGGTCGCGTAGAGCGTCTCAGATGTTGGATCGCGGATTTCCGCGGCAAGCGTAAAAGAGCGGTTGCCGATTGCCGCGACTGCTGTGCCCACCTCGTACGGTTCTGTCTTGAAGTCAATCGGCTTCAGATACTCCAGGTCCTGACGGACCACCATCCAGACCGCCTCGGGTTCCCACCCCACGGTGTCGTTCACGAGGCTGATTCTGGCTTCCTGGACATAGTCGTAGTACTTCACGTTGTTGACATGGCCGTACGAGTCGAGGTCGGACCAACGCACGGTCAGCGGATAACGGTGATGGTCTCCCGAAATAGCGACCTTCGGCACCTGCTGCAAAGGCTCGGCAGGCGCACGGGATCGGGCGAGCAGATCTCGCTCCTCCGCAGTCAGGCGCCGCAAGATATTGCGTGCCAGATCAAATGGCACCAGTCCGGTCCGAGCCCGGGCTGCCAGGTCGTTGCCGTCGTAGACGTCGTATCCGATAGAAAACTGGCTCCCGCCGATGGCCTCGAGCCAGAGGTTGATTGTCAGCGGCCGGTCGCTGAAGACAACTGGTTTCACGTACTCCAACTGGTGATTAACTACAAGTACGCCAGCATCGAGAAGGTGGTGCAATACCGGCGATCCGGACAGCAGGAAGGCGACCCGAGCCTCCTGCAGGTAGTCCAGATACGCCGCATTGTTGACATGGCCCTGGGCGTCCATATCGCCCCAGCGCATCGGACAGCGGTGGGTGTACGGGCTCACGGTCGTCGATCATCTCAGAAGACGAAAAATGATCCAGAGCCGCTATTCACGTAGGGTCTCCTGCATGAGAGTTGCAATCGTCACCGGCGCGGCGCGCGGCATTGGTGCCGCGATCGCCCATCGGCTCGCCGCCGACGGCATGTCCATCGGTGTTGTGGATCTTGATGAGCAAGGCAGCGCGCGCACTGTCAAAGAGATCGTTGAAAATGGTGGCCGGGCTATCCCCATTGGCGCGGATGTCTCCGACGAAAGGGCCGCCACCAATGCGGTGCAGCAGACTGCGGCTGAACTTGGACCTGTAGCGGTGTTGATCAACAGCGCCGGCATCATTCGGGATAATTTGATCTTCAAAATGAGCGCTAGCGACTGGGACTCAGTCATCGACGTTCATTTGCGCGGTGCCTTCATGATGACCCGCGCCGCCCAGGTCCACATGACGCAGGCTAAGTGGGGCCGCATCGTCAACATCTCCTCCACCTCCGCGTTGGGCAACCGGGGGCAGGCCAACTACGCCACAGCGAAGGCCGGTTTGATCGGCTTCACCAAGACTCTGGCGCTGGAACTGGGCAAGTTTGGTGTGACAGCCAACGCCATTGCGCCAGGCTTCGTAGAGACCGACATGACGATGGCATCGGCAGCACGCCAGGGCTTGGATTACGACGAGTGGAAACTGACCGCCGCCCGGGACATTCCCATGGGTCGCATCGGAACTCCGGAGGATATCGCTGCCGTCGCTAGCTTCCTGTGTCGCGAGGAGGCAGGCTATGTCTCCGGACAGGTCATCTTCGTCAATGGCGGCGCCAGGAGCTAGGCGTCCCGGCCTATCAGTTTGAGTCGTACATGCTGTTCAGTAGGTCGGCGTACTTCTTCTCCACTGCTCTGCGCCGGACCTTCAGGGTCGGCGTGACCTCACCCTCCTCAACGCTCAACTCAGAAGGCAAGATCTCGAACCGCTTGATGGTCTCCCAGCGCTCGAGGGACTGGTTTGCCTCCGTGACTTGACTCTCAATCAGGTCATGAACCTCACGTGAGCCCGCCAGTTCTTCGAACGTGGAATAGCTCAGACCTTGATCTTTGGCCCAACCCTCGATGGCCTCTGGATCGAGCGTGATCAGCGCGGTGGCGTAATTGCGGCCATCGCCGTGCACCAGGACCTGGCTGATGTAGGGACTGGCGACCTTCACCACACCCTCCACCTTCTGCGGAGCGACGTACTTGCCGCCAGAGGTCTTGATCAGGTCCTTCTTCCGGTCAGTGATCCGCAGATAGCCCTGTTCGTCAAACTCGCCAATGTCCCCGGTCGCGAACCAGCCGTCTTTGAGCGTCTCCGCGGTTGCCTCCGGCATGTTGTGGTAGCCGCGCATGACGCCCGGGCCGTTGACCAAAATCTCGCCATCGTCGGCGATCTTGACCTGAGAACCAGGCACCGGCGGGCCAACGGTGCCGAAACGGGTGGCGAGCGGGTGGTTCACGCAGGTTGGAATGCAGGTCTCAGTAAGGCCGTAACCCTCCAGCACGAGGAGCCCGGCAGCATGGAACCATTCCTGCACCTCCCGACTCAGCGGAGCGGAGCCAGACACGAAGAATCTGATCTTGCCCCCCATCCTGGCTTTGATCTTGCTGAAGACCAATCGATCCGCCAACGCGTACTGGATGCCAAGAAGCCCGGACGGTTCCTGGCCCGACAGCCGCAGCGGGGATACCTTGCGGCCGACGCCGAACGCCCAGTCAAAAATCTTGGCCTTGACTCCGTGCGAGGCGGTCATCATCACTCTGGCTCGCACTTTCTCGAAGATCCGCGGCGCGCCGCACATGAAGGTCGGCTGAATCACAGCGAGGTTCTCCACGATCTTGTCGATCCGGCCGTCAACCGCAGTCGTGAAGCCGATGTGAACCTGGATCACGATCAAGGCCTTACCGAAGACATGGCTGAGCGGGAGCCACAAGTATTGGAGGTCGTCGGGGCTAATGATGTCGAACGCCTCCACGGCGGCGCCCTCGTAGGTCCAGCAGTCCTGCGCCAGGCGTACGCCCTTGGGCCGCCCGGTGGTACCGGAGGTGTAGATCAGCGTCGCCAGGTCCTCTGGCCCGATTGCTGCAATGACGTCATCGACCGCGGTTGGATTAGCGTCCAGACAGTCGCGGCCCAGCTTCTCCAGATCCGCCCAGCCGATCACCTTCGGATGATCGACCTTGCCGTCCAGCTGCACGATCGTGAGCAACTGTGGCAGCTCGTCGAGATGATCAAGTACTTTGCTCACCTGCAGATCGTCTTCGGCGAAGACCACCTTGGATTCGGAATCGGCAAGGATGAAGCCGACATCCTCATGCTGTGTTGAGGGATAGATCGTGGTGGTCGCACCGGCCGCGCACATGATGGCAAGGTCCGCCAGGATCCACTCCATCCGGGTGTTGGATGCGATTGCTACGCGATCCTCAGGCTTGATCCCTAGCGCGAGCAGCCCAGCTGCCAGCTGGAAGATCTTGCCCTTGGTCTGCAACCAGCTCAGCGAAACCCAGCGGTCATCCTCAAGGTAGCGAAATGCTTCCTTTGAGGGCGATTTCTCGACCCGCCGCAATAGCAGAGCGCCCACCGAAGCCGGCCGCGCTGCCAACAATGTTGTCTCGGTCACATCCGAAGACTAGCGTGTCCGTCTTGCTCCACTTGCTCTATGCGGGACCGCCAAAGCCCACGAACACCGGATTGCGCGCCGCCGTGCTGCGGAGGAGCGAGCCGACACGCTTTTCGTCGGCGAGCGACGACAAAGTAGGCGGCAACCAGGCGCGATCCGCGCGGAGCGAGCGAAGCGAGCGCAGCAATCAAATTCGCTCCAGGATGATGGCCATGCCTTGGCCGCCGCCAACACACATCGTCTCAAGGCCGAACTGCACGTCTCGCACTCGCATCGCATTCAGCAACGTGGTCATGATCCGGGCACCGGTACATCCGAATGGGTGGCCGAGCGCGATTGCTCCGCCATGCACGTTGAGCCGTTCCATATCCAAGCCAAGATCTCGGGCCGAGGCGATCACCTGGACAGCAAACGCCTCGTTGATCTCCACCAGATCCATGTCGTTGATTGTCATTCCGGCGCGTGCCAACGCTCGGCGGGTAGCCTCTACCGGTCCGAGGCCCATGATCTCCGGACTAAGGGCACTGACACCTGTCGCCACAATGCGAGCCAGCGGCGTCAGACCCAGCTCGGCTGCGCGCCGGTCGCTCATGATCACTACAGCTGCTGCCCCATCGTTGAGTGGACAACAGTTGGCTGCAGTGACCGTGCCGTTCGGGCGGAAGACGGGCTTGAGTGCCGAAACTGCCTCGATCGTGGTACCTGGTCGAGGCCCATCGTCTGTGCTCACGACAATGCCGTCGGGCCGCGTCACAGGCGCAATCTCGGCCTCGAAGATCTGATAAGCAATGGCCTTCTCGGCAAGGTTTTGGGAGCGTACGCCAAACTCGTCTTGCTCCGCGCGGGATATACCGCGAAGAGTGGCGACGTTCTCCGCGGTCTGACCCATCGCAATGTAGATATCGGGCGGCAGCCAGTCCTCACGCGGATTGTGCCATTTTTGATTGCTGGCAGCAGTGGCGAGGCTCCGCTGCTCTGCTTCGGCAAAGAGTGGGTTATGTGTGTCGGTCGGATCGACGCCAGCCGAGCCGAAGCCGCGATACCGCGAGACGCATTCAACCCCTGCGGAAACGAACGCATGGCCCTCCCCCGCCTTGATCGCGTGAAAGGCGATCCGGGCGGTCTGCACGCTGGAGGCGCAGAAGCGATTGATGGTGGCGGCCGGGACATCATCCAGCCCTAGCTGCACCGCGATCCGACGCGCCAGATTGCCGCCGTGCTCATCGCGCGGCTCCGCGCAGCCGACATAGATGTCGTCCAGGGTGCGCGGGTCGAGCGCTGGGATCTTGGCAAGTGCGGCGCTGATCACTCCTGCGGCAAGATCATCAGGACGCACCTGGGTGAGCGATCCCTTGCCGGCGCGCCCGATCGGCGTGCGCGCGGCGGAGACGATCACGGCTTCGGGACCTTCAAGATCGATACGCGATACCATGATCACAATCCCAGGTCGCGACCAATGAGCTCTTTCATGATCTCGTTCGAGCCCGCCCAGATCTTGGATGGCCGCGCATCGGCCCAGGCGCGCGCGACGCGGTACTCGTTCATATAGCCATAGCCACCCCAGAGCTGCACGCAGGCGTCCAGAATGTCGTTCTGTGCCTGCGCCGACCACCATTTCGCCTTAGCGGCATCAACAGCGGTCAGTGTGCCGTGTACAGCCTCCATGACGCACTGGTCGACGAACGCCTGGGTGACCTCGGCCAGCGTCTGCAGCTCGGCAAGAGTGAACTTGTTGGCCTGGAAGGAGCCGATCGGGGTGCCGAAGGCTTTGCGTTCTCTCGCGTAGACCAGGGTTTCGTCGAGGATCTGCCGAGCGTGAGAGAGGTTGTTCACCGCCGAGCCAATCCGCTCAGCAACCAGCCGCTGCATCATGTACACGAAGCCCTGGTCAATCTCCCCAATGACATTCGCCGCTGGAACCCTGACCTCGCCGAAGAACAGCTCAGAGATGTCTGATTCCGCCTGGCCGACCTTGTCCAGCTTCCGCCCACGTTCGAAGCCAGGCATGCCAGCCTCAACCGCGAACAAGGTGATGCCCTTGGCACCCTTCTCCGGACTGGTTCGCGCCGCGACTAGCACGAAGTCGGCGCTGGCGCCGTTGGTGATGAAGGTCTTCGAACCGTTTAGGATCCAGTCCTCGCCGTCGACTACAGCGCTGGTCTTCAGCGCAGCAAGGTCAGAACCACCGGATGCCTCGGTCATAGCGAGTGCGGTGATCAACTCTCCGCTGCAAAATCCTGGCAGCCAGCGCTGCTTCTGTTCCTCGGTGCACAGGTCGACCAGGTATGGCGCGATGCAGTTGGTGTGGATGCCCACACATGAGGGGTAGGCGAACGAGAGCCGGGATAGTTCCTCGGCCAAGATCAGTGAGAATCGAACATCATCGACGCCGGCGCCGCCGTACTCCTCAGGCACGTTGAGCCCCAAGAAGCCTTGCTTGCCTAGCTCAAGCCACACGTCACGACCGAGCTCGTGGTCGGCGATGTGCTTCTCCTGATTCGGCCGGAGGGTTCGATCGACGAACGTCCGGCAACTTTCTCGGAATGCTTCGTGATCCTCATTGAAGATGGTTCGCCGCATGGCGCCTCCACAGAATGACGGAAGTTACTCATCGGTAAGTTTACTCCGCAGGTCTGGTTCCGGCGGGGCACTACCATCAAATGCGATCATGCCCAAGACCGTCGCCCTCTCCCCTAATGTCGCCGAGCTAGCCTCGCAACTCAAGCGGCGGGGTGTCGGTGACGTCCTCGACGCAACCGACCTGACCCGCGCGCTCTACTCCTCCGACGCCTCGCTCTATCGCGTCATACCGCAGGCGGTTGCGCGGCCTCGGACCGTTGAGGAGGCGGCCACTGTCCTGGACGCGGCCCGGGCCGTCGGCATGCCTTTGACCACCCGGGGCGCCGGGACATCCTGCGCGGGCAATGCCGTAGGTCCAGGATTGATCTTGGACACCTCGCGGTACCTGAACACCATTCGTGAGATCGACCCGGAGGCCCGGACCGCGCGAGTAGAGCCAGGCGTAGTGCAGTCGGCGCTGCAGGCCGCAGTGGCTCCGCACGGGTTGCGTTTCGGCCCGGATCCATCGACCCACAACCGGTGCACCATCGGCGGAATGATCGGCAACAACGCCTGCGGCCCGCGCGCTCTGGGGTACGGCAAAACCGCCGACAATGTGATCGGACTAGAGATGATCACCGGCTCTGGTGAACACATCCACCTTGGCGGGACAGCAAATGGTGATCAATATGGAAGTCTCGCTGCGCTGAAGTCGGTAGTGCAAGCACATCTGGGCACAATCCGGACCGAGTTCGGGCGCTTTGGCCGACAGGTGTCGGGCTACAGTCTGGAGCATCTGCTACCGGAGAACCGCTTCGACGTGACACGATTTCTGGCTGGCAGCGAGGGCACTCTGGCGGTGATCATCGGCGCGACGGTACGACTGGTGGCTGATCCGGCATACAAGATCATGATCGCGCTCGGCTATCCGACGATGGCCGATGCCGCGGATGCAGCGCCGGCGATTGTTGATCACCGGCCGACCGCTTGCGAAGGCCTGGACCGGCGGATCGTCGATGTGGTGCGTCACACCCGCGGCGAGGCGGCCGTGCCACCGCTGCCTCGCGGCGACGGTTGGATGTTCGTCGAGCTCGTTGGCCAGGACATGGCTGAGCTCCGGGTACGTGCGGATGCCCTGCTTGCGGCATCCGGAGCCTCAGATGGTCTGGTGGTGACCGATGCTGCGGACGCGATGGCGCTGTGGAAGATCCGGGAAGACGGTGCCGGACTGGCGAGCATCAGTCTGTCCCGACCGGCCTATCCCGGCTGGGAGGATGCAGCAGTGCCGGCGCAACATCTCGGTTCTTACCTGCGGGATTTCGATCGGCTGCTTGCTGACCATGGATTGGACGGGCTGCCTTACGGCCACTTCGGGGACGGGTGCGTACACGTACGCATCGACTTCCCGCTTACCGAGAAGGGTGGGGCTGGAAACTACCGGGCTTTCGTGGAGGAGGCGGCGCAGCTGGTTGCCGGCTACGGTGGCTCGCTGTCGGGCGAACACGGCGACGGCCGGGCCCGTTCGGGGCTACTCCCAACGATCTATTCAGCCGCCGCTCTTGAGGCATTCGGTCAGGTGAAGGCTGCCTTCGACCCAGAGAACCTGCTGAACCCCGGCGTGTTAGTCGACCCTCGCCCGGTGGACGGCGACCTTCGCGCCGTAGCTGTGACGGGTCGCGTCGACCACTTCGCCGAAGCCGTGCACCGTTGCTCGGGCGTGGGCAAATGCCTCGCCAACACCACGGCTGGGTTGGGGGTGATGTGCCCGTCTTATCAGGCGACCCGGGCGGAGAAGGACTCAACCCGCGGCCGCGCGCGGGTGCTCCAGGAAATGATCAATGGTGAGTTGATCCATGGCTGGAAGTCGCCAGCACTGCACCAAGCGTTGGATCTCTGCCTGTCTTGCAAGGGATGTGCCCGAGACTGCCCCACTGGCGTTGACATGGCCGCGTACAAGTCGCAGGTGCTGCATCACACCTATCGACGCAAGATCAGGCCGCGTAGCCACTACGCGCTCGGTTGGCTGCCACGCTGGGGCCGGTTGATTACCCGGGCACGTCCGCTCTCGGATCTGATCAATGCCAGCACTGCAACTCCTGGGGTTCGAACGCTCCTCCGCTGGGCCGCGGGTATCGACCAGCGACGTTCGCTGCCAAGGTTTGCCTCGGTCGCGGCGCGCAGGCGGGTTGGGGTTCCTGAGTCGTCAGGTGACCCCGCGATCGTGTGGGTCGACTCTTTCTCCGACTGCTTCACCTCCGACGGCGTCGGGGCGGCCGTCTCGGTGCTGGCCGCGGCCGGCTACGCGCCGCAGCTGGTGGAACGACCAGCCTGCTGTGGCCTGACCTGGATTAGCACTGGTCAGCTCGACGGCGCTCGCCGACAGCTACGCACGGCACTGGACATCCTGCATCCCTACGTCGCTGCGGGGACGCCGGTGGTCGGCCTGGAACCTTCCTGCCTCGCGGTTTGGCGCAGTGACGCGGCTGAACTGTTGCCCGGTGATCCTCGGGTCGCGGAGGTCGCGGCTGGAATCTTCACCCTGGCTGAGCTGCTTGAGCGGGCACCGAACTGGTCGCCGCCAGACCTTAGCGGCGTCGAGCTGGTCGTTCAGCCGCATTGCCATCACGCCTCAGTGCTCGGCTGGCAGGCGGATGCCACCTTGCTTGCCGCGACCGGGGCCACCGTAACCACTGTCGGCGGTTGCTGCGGCCTGGCGGGCAACTTTGGGGTGGAGAAGGGCCACTACGAGGTCTCGGTCAAGGTGGCCGAGCATGATCTGTTGCCAGCCGTGGCCGGCCACCCCGACGCTCTGGTGCTGGCCGACGGTTTTTCGTGCCGCACTCAGCTTGCCCAGCTTGCTGACCGCAAGGCCATCACGCTCGCCGAACTCCTCGCTGAGCGCTGATCTGGGAGGCCGCGATCAGCGAGTGAGGCGGCGGTGAATCACGCGGTGTGGGCGAGCCGCCTCAGCGCCGAGTCGGGCGATCTTGTTGGCCTCGTAGTCGGCGAAGTTGCCCTCATACCAGAACCACTTGGCTTCGTCTTCGTCATCGCCTTCCCACGCCAAGATGTGAGTCGCGATCCGATCAAGGAACCAGCGGTCGTGGGAGATCACCACGGCACATCCCGGAAAGTCGAGCAGAGCATCCTCCAGCGACTGGAGGGTTTCCACATCAAGATCATTGGTTGGCTCGTCGAGCAACAGCAGGTTGCCGCCCATTTTCAGCGTCAGCGCCAGGTTGAGACGGTTGCGTTCACCCCCCGATAAGACACCGGCAGGCTTTTGTTGGTCCGGGCCTTTGAACCCGAAGGACGCGACGTACGCCCTGGAGGGCATCTCGAAACTGGCCACCTTGATGTGGTCAAGCCCATCCGATACCAGTTCCCAGACGTTTTTCCTCGGGTCCAGCCCGGAGCGGCCCTGGTCGACGTAGGAGATACGCACCGTTTCGCCCAGCACCAGATCCCCGGAGTCTGGCTGCTCTTCGCCAACGATCATCCGGAAGAGCGTGGACTTGCCGACTCCGTTCGGCCCGACGACGCCGACAATCCCGGCGCGCGGCAATGAGAAGCTCAGGCCGTTGAAGAGCAGTTTGTCCGCGAAGCCCTTGACCAGCCTCTTTGCCTCGAGCACATTGCTGCCCAGCCGTGGGCCCGGCGGAATGTTGATCTCCTCAAAGTCGAGCTTGCGACTGCGCTCGGCCTCGGCCGCCAACTCCTCGTAGCGAGACAGCCGAGCCCTGTTCTTAGCCTGCCGGGCTTTCGGGTTGGACCGTGCCCACTCCAGTTCTCGCTCCAAGATCTTTGCTCGCTTGGCATCCCGGCGCCCCTCGATCTGGAGTCGAGCTTTCTTGGTGTCCAGGTACGTGGAGTAGTTGCCCTCGTACGGATGGGTGCGGCCGCGGTCCAGCTCGAGGATCCATTGCGCGACGTTGTCCAGGAAGTACCGGTCGTGCGTCACAGCCAAGACTGCCCCCGGGTACGCCTTCAGGTGAGTTTCCAGCCACTGCACCGATTCTGCGTCCAGATGGTTCGTCGGCTCATCGAGCAGCAGCAGGTCCGGCTGCTGCAGTAAGAGCTTGCAGAGCGCAACGCGCCTCCGCTCACCACCGGACAGCACGTCCACCAGGGCATCGGGCGGCGGGCAGCGCAGCGCATCCATCGCCTGCTCAAGCTGGGAGTCAATATCCCACGCGTTGCGATGGTCCAACTGGGTTTGGACCTCCCCCATCTCCGCCATCAGTGCATCGAAGTCGGCGTCCGGCTCACTCATGGCGATGCCCAGCTCATCCATTCGCGCCTGGAGCGCCTTGACGTCGGCGACCCCCTCCTCGACGTTCTCCAGCACCGTCTTCCCCTCCGTCAATGGAGGTTCTTGCAGCAGGATTCCTACCGACGCATCCTTAGCGAGCATGGCATCGCCGTTGTTGGGTTTCTCGATGCCCGCCATCAGCTTGAGCAGTGTGGACTTGCCAACGCCATTGGGACCCACGACACCGATCTTGGCGCCGGGATAAAAGGACAACGTGATGTTGTCCAGCACGACCTTGTCGCC
>DATEWO010000140.1:0-3879 GCA_035257925.1 Propionibacteriaceae bacterium
CGTTCTCATACCCGCTGATCTTCCTGCCGTTCATCAGCTCGGCATTCGTGCCCACCGACACCATGCCCGGCCCGGTGCGCGCCTTCGCCGAGTATCAGCCGGTGACGGCCATCGTCAACGCGATCCGCGACCTGTTCACACAGCAGCCAGTCGGCACCGACATCTGGATCGCCCTTGCATGGTGTGTCGGCATCCTCATCGTCGCGTACATCTTCGCCATGGGCACCTACCGGCGCAAGATCTCCTAGTAGAGCGTCGAGCGGGGTACCGCATCGAGTGGGGTGGCGCTGGGTCGACAGGCCTTCCCAACCTTCTGGGTACAGAGTCGGCTCATTGACCGATGAGGCCATGTCCCTCATGCAGGGCGTCAAAGCAGATGCCCGTAACCAGTCCGTCATTCTTGATGCGTGTCAGGAAGGTCTGACGCGCGCCGACAACATCCACGGTACTGAAGGCGCCGGCGGCGTAGATGAAGCCGTGGTCCTTGCCAGCCCCGTCGCTGTAGAAGCCGGCGATCTCCCCGGTGTCGTTGATGCCGTACGAGGTCGTGCTGGTCGCGAGCGGAAAGTCGATTGGTGTGAACACGCCGGCCTGCAGTAGGAAGCCGTGGGATCCCGTTGGATCCGAGTATCCTCCGACGATGTCGCCGGCGGCGTTGATTCCGGCGGCTGAGGTATTGATGGCCCCAGGGAAGTCGATCGCCGTGAAGGTACCGCTGTCGCTCACGAATCCATGCTCGCCGGCGCCGTCGAAGTAGTCGCCCACCATCTGTCCGCCATCGTTGACGCCGATGACCTGAGTCGCGCTGGCGGCAGGGAAGTCAACGTTGCTGAATGTGCCGCCATTGTTCGCAAAGCCGTGCAGCACGTTCGCCAGGTCGAAGTACAGCCCGACGATCAGACCTTTCCCACTGATGCCGGTAGCGACGCTCCAGGCCGAGCCCGGGACAGTGAGAATCTGGTAAACCCCGCCCGCGAAAGTGAACGCGTTCGTCCTGTCGATGCTGGGATCGAATTCGAACGCGCCGACCGCGGTAGTGCCGTCACTGTCGAAAACCGCAGACCGCGCCGCGCCCGGATAGTCGACGCTCGCGAACGCGTAGACCTGCGCGACAGCCAGCCCTTGAGCCACGGCGTCCTCCACGGGGAACGCGGCGACCTCGTCCCCAAGACTGGGTCGAAGATCAAGTAGGCCTTGCAGGACTGTCCGTCCCGGTCGGTCCGGCTCTGGCGGTGCTGTCTTCTCCATGTCCATCCCCTCAGGCCTCATGAGATGTCTGCCAATGCCTCAACAGTCTGGCAGCGTGCAGTCGTGCACCGAGGGAGGTGGTGCCCTCGTCCAGCACTCCGCTCTAATTCCTCGACCATCAGGGCAGCTGGCGAAGGCTTCGCTGCGCGTAGCTGAGCGGCTTCTAGCCGCAGTAAAGGCAGCGCTCGATCAGTAGCCGTGCCCAGAGATGGCGTGTCGAGTCAGACTGGGAGCGTGCGGCGTGTGGTCTTGATCGCGTCGGTGGTCGTGACGGTGATGCTGTTCATGGTGCTCTTTTCCTGGGTGTTTCAGCGGCGTCTGATCTATCTGCCGTCAACCGGCGCAGTGCCGTTGGCGGCCTCCATGCTGGCCGGTGCGCGGGACGTGCAGCTCACCACAAGTGACGTACTGCAGTTGGGGGCGTGGTACGTCCCGGCACGCAGCCCGGCCACCACATTCACGGTTCTGGTTGCCAATGGCAACGCCGGTGACCGCAGCTTGCGGGCACCGCTGGCCCAAGCGTTGACGAATCAAGGTTTCGGGGTGTTGCTGTTCGACTACCGGGGCTATGGCGGAAACCCCGGGAGCCCAAGCGAGGAAGGGCTGGCTCGGGACGTACGCGCCGCTCGTCAGTTCCTGACCGAGCAGGGCGTGCCCGGTGAACGCCTGCTGTACTACGGCGAAAGCCTCGGCGCTGCGGTGGTCGCTGAACTAGCAACCGAGCATCCGCCGGCAGGGCTGGTCTTGCGGTCACCGTTCACCGACCTCGCTTCGGTGGGGCAGATTCACTACCCGTTTCTGCCGGTACGGGCGTTGCTGAAGGACCGTTACCCGGTAGCCGAGTACGTAGCGCGGGTCGCCGTACCGATCACTGTCGTGTATGGCACAGCGGACTCCATCGTTCCGCCCGGGGAAAGCCGACGGTTGGTCGCCGCCGCCCGTGGGCCGACACGCCTTGTCGCGGTGGAGAACGCTAATCATAACGACCCGGCACTGCTCAATGGGCATGTCCTGGTTCAGGCGGTTGTGGAACTGGCGAACGAGATCAACCACGACCCGCAGCGGTGAACCCACAACCGGGCTAGTGGCCGTGCGACAGGTCGACCCTGAGGCCTTGCCGTTCATGGCCATCGGGCTGGCCGGGAACGCCGTGGCGTTCGACGGGTTCGGCGAGCATTGGCGCTGCCGCTTGGACAGCTACGCCTGTGAGCGGGCTGAGTTCACGCCGCCGGGCACGCAGCCACCCGCCTACCGCCCCTCTCCCAATCGCCATCGGCCCTGAGTTGCTCGGCGAGCTGTTCGCTTGAGCCCCACGCCACAGATGAGTCACTCACGTGTGCTTCTTCGGCGAACGATCGACCAGGAACTGGTGGACGGCTCGGGTTCTTGTCCTAGAGCGGCATGAGCGCAGGTTACGCCCTGATCACGCAGCGACTGGGCGACCGTGGTCAGCTCGAGCTGCTCGGCCACGGCCGCGTCGTCCCATCCGGTCACGGCAGTGTCGTCGGGGATGGAGCGGCCGGCGGCATGGAGGGCGCGGATGACTCCGGCCGCTTGTTGGTCACTCATGGCGGCGATCGCGTCGGGCGGCTGGTCGGCACTGAGCAGGCGGGCGGCTAGTTGTTCAGCCTCCGTCGCGTCGTTGCGTGCGCACACTGCGACGGTCACGTCACGCCAGGCAAGGCCGATGGCCTCGGCTGCTTCCCGGTAGCCCTGCAGCCGGTGCCGCGTCACCGGGAACAGGACGTCGGCGGTGTCGACACCGAAAGTGATCGTGCTGATCCGGGCACGGGAGAGCGGTTGGCTGATGATAGCGGGACGGGTGGCGCCGGCGAATGCGATGGCGCCGATGGCCCGGGCCGCTTCCCGGTTGTCGATACTCACCAGATGCAGTCCGGGGAGGGCTGGTCCGCCGTGAACCACGGCCGGGCGCCTTGTGGACTGGACTGCGGCCAGGACCGGGTCGTCATCGCTGGTGGTCCACACGATGAACCCGTCAACCGCGGCGTCGGTGACCCGGCCGACATCGTCAGCGGCTCCGGTGATCGGCACGAGCGTCATGCCGTAGCCGCGGTCGGCGCAGACCTCGGCGACTCCGGAAAGGAAGGAAACGGCCTGCGGGTCGTCGAACGCGTAACTCAGGTGTTCACCCATCACGACGCCCAGGGTGCGCGAGCGGCCTCGGCGCAGGGATCGCGCACTCGGGTCCGGTCCCGGATAGCCAAGCTGCGCAGCCGCGGCCAGCACCTTGGATCGAGCCTGGTCGGACACCCGGTCTGGTTGGTTGTAGGTGTAGGAGGCGGTCATCACCGAGACCCCGGCCAGCTCAGCCACCTGCGCGAGAGTCACCTTGGGAGAGCGCAACGGGGTCATGGTGCTGAGCCTAGCTGGTTGTGTATCGTTACACCTGTGACCACCGGATTTCACCGTGACCGGCTCACCTGGGTGGCGTACGGGGTAGGGGCGTGGTTCGCCTACCTGCAGGCGGCGCCGGGGCTGGTCATCGTGCACCTGCGCGACGAGCTCGGCCTGAGCTACGCGGCGGGCGGGCTGCACGTCGCGGCGTTCGCTGCCGGCAGCACGGTGGCAGGTGTGATCTCGGCGCGGCTGGAGCATCGGCTGGGACGGCGC
>DATEWO010000141.1:0-6954 GCA_035257925.1 Propionibacteriaceae bacterium
CGTACCGCATCGCTCCGCGAGCCGTACGCCGATGCCGAGACCTGTGGTGCCCGCTACCTGTCCGAGCAGCAGATCGCCGATCACGTGATCGCCTGTACCCAGGCTGGACTGCAAGCTGGTTTTCACTGCATCGGCGACGACGCGGTGGCCGCCGCCGTGTCGGGTCTGCGCCGGGCGGCGGCGACGCTGGGGATCCGCCGCGTTCGAGCGGCCCGCCATCGCTTGGAGCATGTGGAGATGATCTCCGACGCCGACATTGCCACCCTTGCTGAATTGGGTGCGGTAGCCAGCATGCAGCCAGCCTTTGACGCGGTCTGGGGCAAGCCGGGCGAGCTGTACGAGCAACGCCTCGGTCCGAGCCGTGCCCATGCCATGAACCGATTGGGCACTCTGCAACGCTCCGGCGTACACCTCGCGTTCGGCACGGACTCCCCGGTGACCCCGCTCGCAGGCTGGGCGACCGTGCGGGCCGCTGTGCGGCATTGGCAGCCGGATGAGCGGCTGAGCGTCGTTTCGGCCTTCGACGCGGCAACCAGGGGCCCGCACTGGGCAGCCTTCGCCGATAACGCGGGCACCATAACTGTCGGAGCCATGGCCAACCTCGCCGTGTGGGATCTCGCAGATAGCAGTCTGGAAGAACCCGGAGGTCTGCCTCGGCTCGACGGTGTCCCGCTGCCAATCTGCGCTGCCACCATCTCCGCGGGACAGTTCATCTATCAATCCGAGTCACTTGTCGGATCGCGCCCCCGCTGTGCCGAGGAGGAGTGAGCAGATGCGCTTTTGTCTGCGAGCGACCACGAAGTAGGCGGCTCCTAGCGAACATCGCAGCGAGCGGAGCGAGCCATTCGACGGAGCGAGCGCAAGCGAGCGGCGGAATCAGGTTAGGTAGGCTCGGTCCGTGTCTCGGCCCCTCGCGTCATTGACGCGTTCGCACGCGGTCCAGACGCCAACCACACAGCCCGATCCGGTGCCACTACTGCTCCGCATCGTGGTTGTGCTGCTCGCCGGGGTCGCCCTGGGACTGAGCTGGCAGCCGTACGATCTGTGGCCGCTGCTCTTTGTTGGCATTCCGGCCTTCACCCTGGCCGTCCGAGGGGTGCGGCCCCTTGTCGCCGTCGCGCTCGGGTATCTGTTCGGTCTGACGATGCTGACGCTAGCCATCAGCTGGGTGCATGTTCTCGGAACCTGGATTGCCGCACTGCTGATCGTTTTCATGGCACTGTTCTTCGGTCTTCTCGGACTGGCTCTGACGTTGGTCAGCCGGCTGCGATGGTGGCCGCTTGCCGCGGCGTGCTGCTGGGTGCTCATCGAGTACGCCTACTCACGGATTCCGCTGGGTGGTTTCGGCTGGACCCGGATCGCGTACGCAGCCGTTGACACACCGCTTGCTGGATTCTTTCCGATCGCCGGCGTCGCGGGTGTTTCCTTCGTTGTGGCCCTCTTCGGTCAGCTCATCGCATGGATCGTCCTCACTTTGTGGATTACGCGGCGGGGCGGGTCGGCCGGACGCAGCCGGCTGCTCATCGCCGCCGCAGCAGCCGTGAGCCTCGTCCTGCTCGGTTCAGCCTTGCGGCTCTACCAAGTCGAGCCCGAGGTCAGCCCAGCCGGAAGTGTGCGAGTCGGCATCGTGCAGGGCAACATCCCAGGTCGTGGCATTGAGGCAATGGGTCGTGCCCGATCGGTCACCAACAACCACCTGTCCGAGACGATCCAGCTGATGACAAAAGCACGCCTCGGCGAGGTTCCCGAGCCGGACTTCCTGCTCTGGCCGGAGAACTCCACCGATATCGACCCGACCGTCGACCCCGTCACCAGGTTGACCGTGCAGGCCGCAGCGGACGTTGCTGATCGCCCCATTCTGGTTGGCGCTGTGATGCAAGGACCGGGTGCCGACGAGCGCCAGACCGCGGCACTCTGGTGGGACCCTGATCGCGGCCCCATCGCCCGGTATGACAAGCAGAACGTGGTGCCGTTCGGTGAGTGGATTCCCTTCCGTGCCCAGCTGCTGCCGCTGGTTCCGCTGCTGGAGCAGGTGGGTGCCCAGTCAGTTCCGGGAACGCGCCCGGGCGTTCTCGATGTCGCTATCGACGGCCAGCCGCTCAAGATCGGTGATGCAATCTGCTTCGAGCTGGCCTACGACCAGACGATGTACCAATCTCTGATCGGCGGCGCGCAGGTATCAATGGTGCAAAGCAACAACGCAACCTACGGTGGCACCGGCCAGATCGAGCAGCAGTTCGCCATCACCCGGGCTCGGGCGATGGAGAGTCGCCGGGAAATCGCGGTGGCTACCACGAACAGCGTCTCTGGTTTCATCACCCGAGATGGAGCGGTTGCGGCGCGCACTCAGGAGTTCACAGCACAGAGCATGGTGGTAGAGATGCCCCTGCGAAGCGCCCTTACGCCCGCTCTCTGGATCGCCGCATGGTTGGAGCGGGGCCTGGCGTTGGTGGCGGTGCTAGCCTGCCTTGTTGCCGTACTCGCTGGAATCCGGCAATCCCGTGCGGCAGCCAGTGAACACCGAATCGCGCCACGCGCTGCGCTGAGGAGGAGGGAGGGGACACGCTTTCCGTCCCCGATCGACGACGAAGTAGGCGCGATCCGCGCGGAGCGAGCATTGCGAGCGGAGCAATCAAACACGAAAGAGACTCCCGTTGAGCCAACCAACGCCGCCGACGACGACCCACGACAGACGGGCCGCGGAGGCACCCAGCTCAGCCGCCCTGGGACCGACACTGGTGATCATCCCGACCTACAACGAGTCGGAGAACATCGCACGGATCATCAGCCGGACCCGTAAGGCGGTTCCGGACGCCCACATTCTCATCGCCGACGACAATTCGCCCGACGGCACCGGCAAACTGGCCGACGAGATCGCGAGCGCCGATGATCACGTGCATGTCATGCACCGGCTCGGCAAGGAAGGCCTTGGCGCGGCCTACCTGGCTGGCTTTGAATGGGGCCTCAATGCCGGCTATGAAGTGCTGGTCGAAATGGATGCCGATGGGTCACATCAGCCAGAGCAGCTGCCAGAGTTGCTGACGGCGCTCGCCGATGCTGACCTTGTTCTCGGATCACGTTGGGTCGAAGGTGGCGAGGTCGTCAACTGGCCGAAGTCTCGTGAGGCGCTGTCACGCGGCGGAAACCTCTGGACTCGAATCATGCTCGGTATCCCGCTGCGGGACGCAACCGGCGGTTTCCGTGCTTTTCGCCGAGAGACGCTGCTAGGGCTTGGGCTGGACAATGTCGCTTCGGCGGGCTACTGCTTCCAAGTCGACCTCGCCTGGCGAGCGCTGAAGGGCGGCTTTCGGGTAGTCGAGGTGCCGATCACGTTCATCGAACGGGAGTACGGTGACTCCAAGATGAGCAAGCGAATCGTCATCGAGGCGCTGCTCCTCACCACACTGTGGGGTGTGGCCCACAGGGCCAAGCAGTTGCGCGGGCTCGTAGCGAGAAAGAATGTGCTGACCTCATGAGGCTTCGTCATGGATGGCCGCTGGCCCTTTTGGCGGTGCTGTTGGTCGCTATCCCGATCCTAGAGGTCTGGCTCCTGGTCCAGGTCGGCCAGAGCCTGGGCCTGCTACCGACTGTGCTGATCCTGCTGGTGGAGGCGATCGTCGGCTTCCTCCTGATGCGTCACGAGGGAGCGCGTGCTTGGAAGGCACTGAACGACGCCTTCACCAAGGGCAAGGTGCCGACTGGAGAACTCGCTGATGCGGCCCTGATTCTGGTCGGCGGCGTCTTGTTGATGCTGCCCGGCTTCCTGACTGATGTCATAGGTTTCCTGTTCTTGCTGCGCTGGACTCGGCCGCTTGCTCGCAAAGTGAT
This sequence comes from Propionibacteriaceae bacterium, assembly GCA_035257925.1. Taxonomy (GTDB): domain Bacteria; phylum Actinomycetota; class Actinomycetes; order Propionibacteriales; family Propionibacteriaceae; genus Microlunatus. Next base: position 3,829 of record DATEWO010000141.1, read on the forward strand.
CGCCTTCTTTGTGGCCCGCCGGATCAACAGGCTGGGCATTCCAGTGATGCGGGCACGACTGGACCGCGAGAACCTCATCGAGGGAGAGACAGTTGAGTCACCGCCGGCTAATGGACAAAAACCGGAGGGCCCGATGATCATCGCGGGAGAGATCGAGCAGCCGTCCTCCTCAGGGCGCCCAGAGGAACCTCACTCTTAGTCGCCTAGGCGGAACGATTTGCGCCATGCGCACGCGCCGCAGCACCAAAGTCCGTGGCTGAGTGGCTCGCAACGGTTTGATTACTTCTGACAAGTTCCTGGCCCGAATTATTCAGGTTCAATTACAGCCCTAGAGCCCTTCGGTGCTGACGCTCGCGTTGCCTCGCCGCGCGAGGCTACATTCCCTGCGTCGTCTGCCTAAATCACGACTGACATAGGAGGCTCATGAGGAATTCGATACGTGCTCTCAAGGCGATGGTCGCCGCCGGGGCTGTGCTGATTCTGGTGATGGTCGTCGCTGGGGCTGCGCTGATTCTGGCTGCGCCTGCCGCGCACGCTGACCCCTTAGACGACATTGTCATCGCCCACCGCGCTGGGGCGACTTCCCGCTATGGCGAAGGCACGCTCGCCTCCTACAAACACTCTGTCGCGAACCACGCCGACATTCTGGACGGCGATATTCACTGGACAAAAGACAGCCCCAACGATTCAGACAAGCTTGGCTCCATTCTCGTCATCCACGACTCCACGCTCGACCGGATAACTAACTGCAAGGGCAAGGTGTCCTCCTGGCTCTGGACATCAATCCGTGACAAGTGCCGCACCGACGTCGGCAAGCAGCGGCTGATCCGTCTAAAGGACCTGGTGAGATATGCAAAGTCCGTCCGGAAGCCGTTGGCCATCCAATTCAAGCAAAGGACAATCACCAAGGCGCAAGCCAAGCAGTTGTGGAAGACGATCAAGTATTCCAACGTCCAGCTGGAAGCGGCGTCCTACGCGCTGCCCGCACTGAACAAGGTAAAGAAGCTGGATGCCGCCGACCGCAAGCACAAGATCAACTATGCGCTGGTGACGGCAGGGTCCGGCGGGTGGCCGTCGGTGTCCAAGGTAAAGCGTGTCGGCACCTACTTGCACGCCAAGTTATCGATTCCCGCGAGTCGAATGAGGACCTATAAGAAAGCAGGCATCAAGGTATTTCTGTGGACCGGCAAGAACAGGTCCGACTACAAAAGGATGGCCAGACTTGAGCCATACGGCGTGGTAGTCAATGACGTGGCGAAGTTCCAGGCTTGGCGCAAGTCGCAGATATAGCGTGCCGAACGGCTTTTGCCGGCTGTCCTCCCACAAGAGGCCGCCCTCTCGTCCTCTGCGCCGCTGATCGGGGGACAGCAGCACCTGACGAGAAGGCGGCCTGAGCCTGAAAAACCTTAGGCCGTCTTCTTCGGTCGTGTGGACCGGGACAGTGCAGTCGAGCCGAGTTCCCCAGAACGGAGCTGATTCAGGCGTTCAGCCAGCAAATCTTCGAGTTCTGCGATGGAGCGCCGTTCGCGGAGCATGTCCCAATGGGTACGCGCCGGCTTCTCCTCCTTCAGCTCGGGCCGCTCACCGTCGGCGCGCAGCGATTCCGCGCCGCACCGGGGGCACTCCCACACAGAAGGAATGTCGGCCTCAGCCGCGAACACCAGGCTGAAATGGTGATCTCGGGGACAGTCGTACCCGACCTCCTGCCGAGCAGCAAACTCAACACCTGCCTCGTCCTCGAAGCTCTTGGCACCGAGACCGGTGCCCTTCAGTGAACGATCAGCCATGAGCACAACCTCCGTCTAGCGTTTCCTGACGTTTCCCACACCCGAATGGTTCAACTCACGGCCAGGCCGATATGTTCCGCCGCTGCCATACCACTGTTGGTGATGCACGTTATTCGGAGACGTGGATCTGCTGCCTTGGTGGCGACTTCACGCGCGCCAGCAGTAGTGCGCCGGCTAGCAGGACGAGAGCGATCCCCACGATACCGATGCGGTCTGAGAACACACCTGAGAAGAGAGCGAAAAGTGCCGGTGCCAGAAAAGACGCCGCCCGGCCGGTGGTGGCGTACAGCCCGAACATCTCGCCCTCCCGCCCGGCTGGTGCGATACGCGCCATGAACGACCGGGAACTGGCCTGCGCTGGACCCACCCACAGGGTCAACAGAAGACCGAAGATCCAGAACATCGTGACGCCGCGGGCGAAGAGCAGGATCATCGCGGTCGTGATCAGCCCGATAAGGGAGATCATGATCACCTTCTTGGGACCGATCCGGTCCTCGACGACGCCCATCCCGAGTGCGCCAAGCGCGGCCACGATGTTGGCGGCGATTCCGAAGATCAGCACCGATGACTGTGCCAACCCGTAGACACTGACCGCCAAGATCGCACCGAAGCTGAAGATCGCCGCCAGGCCATCCCGATAGAGGGCCGATGCGATGAGGAAGTGGACCGCGTTCCGGTCTCGCCGGAACAGCGCCTTGATGTCGTTGAGGAGCAGCGGGTAGGAGGCGAGGAAGCTCACCCGCCGGCGCTTGGGACCGGGCGGCTTTTCCGGGACCGCCAGCAGCACTGGAATCGCGAAAACCGCGAACCAGACTGCCGAGAAGACCGCAACTGCTCGAATGTTGAGGCCGCCGGCCGAGGTCACCCCGAACCAGCCAACATCCGGTGCGATGAATCCGACGTAGCAGATCAGGAGCAGGAAAATGCCACCGATGTAGCCCATCGACCAGCCGAATCCCGATACCCGCCCGATGGACTCAGGCGTCGAGACCTGCGGCAGCATCGCGTTGTAGGAGACGACGGCAAACTCCTGGAAGACAGCGCCAGCGGCTAACAGCACCAGTGCGATCCACAGGTAGCTGGGTTCGTTCTTCACCGTGTACATGCCGAACATGACTGCGATAACGAGTGCACTCCAGATGGCAAGACTGCGCTTGCGATGACCGCCGGCGTCAGCCCGCTGACCCGTGATGGGCGCGATGAGGGCGATCAGCAGGCCCGCTGCCGCGCTGGAGATCCCCAGCCAGGTGTTGGCGCTCAGCCCGCCTGGTTGCGCGTCTCCGACTACGCCGCGGACGACGTATGGACCGAAGACGAAAGAGGTGATGACCGCCGAGTA
>DATEWO010000142.1:0-6039 GCA_035257925.1 Propionibacteriaceae bacterium
ACCGATGCCGGGGATGGAGCTTCGTCCACCGCCGCAGCATCGGTGTCAAGTTTCGCGCTGCCATGATCTTCTTCGCGGTGGCCCTCTGCCATCCGGTCCAGTCCCAGGCTGACCAACGTGAAGACAACCGCCCCGACCGCCAAGCCGGCCACCGCTCGCCAGATGCCGCCCTGCTCATAGGAGTCTTCGAACATTTCAAAGCTGAGCGCCGTGATCAGGGCACCAGCGGCAAACGCGAGCATTGCCGCAAGCACGCGCTTCGGAAACTGCACGCGTATACCGACCAGCGCACCCAATATGAGGGCGCTAGAAGCGATGGCGCCGAAGATGATCGCCTCAACCATGCTCACCAACTACCCATGCTGGTGGTCGCCACACAGCGGGGTGGGAAATGTGCGAGTCGGCCGAACGAGCGTTGCGCAGTGCAGTATTGAGAAAGTCAACGAACCGATGTTGTTTAGCCGCCGTGATCACTCGCCTCGGCAGGCTTCGCATCGTTGGCGATCTGATCTGGTGACGGATGGCTTTGACCACCCCCGAGCAGGCTCGCCGTCATCGGCAGAGCCAGCACGGTGATCGCACCGCCGGCAATAAGGAGCGAGGCGTGCTGGTCGGTCATCTGTCCACTTTTCACGGCGACGGAAGTGACTGCGACGATGATTGGCAGGCCGGTCGCACCGTAGAGCGCGATGCGCAAACTGTCAGGTCTGGTGAAGGCCCGCGGCCCGGCAGGGGAATCCCGCTCGAGTGAGCTGGCTAGAAAGATCGGGCCACCCCGCACGACCAAGATCAGCACCACGAATGCGAGCAGTGCCATCGGCTCCGCGGCCACCGCACGGGGATCGATCGCCATGCCCGAGGTGATGAAGAAGATCGGAATGAGCAGGCCGAAGGCCAACCCGTCCAGCTTGTGTTCCAGCGACTCGTCGCCTTCCGGAAGAGTGCGCCGCAGGACAAAGCCGGCGGCGAAGGCGCCAAGCACCACATCAAGATCGAAGACGATCGCCAGCACTCCCAACCCGACCAGCAACAGCACGACCAAGCGCACCGTGGTTTGGGCGGTCGTCTCCGATCCCCTCTTGATCAAGGAGTACAGACTCGATCCGGGTCGCAGCCGTGTTGAGACCATGGCCACTGCGGCCGCCACGGTGCCGAAGACTACGAGCACGACAATTGCTTCGAACGACCCACCGGTGCCCAGCAGCAGCGCTATCGCCACGACAGGACCGAGCTCACCGACCGCTCCATGATGCATGACGGCCGTCCCGACCCGGGTGTTCAGTAAGCCCCCGTCTTTGAGAATCGGCAGCAGCAAGCCCAATGCCGTCGAGGTCAGCGCAATCGCGACCGCGGATCGTGCTGACACAGCGTCGAGGAAGTCCAGCCGGAGGTCCAGCAGGAAGATCAGGCCGAACGCCAGCGCGAAACAGATCAACCAGGTGACGAACGCGCGCCTACCACCACGCCCAGCGAGCTCCTTCACTTCGATTTCGTAGCCCGCCAGAAGGAACAACAGTCCCAGCCCCAGCTCACCTAACGCCTCGATGCCGCCGTCGAGCTCCGCCAGGCCAAGGACTTTCGGGCCGATGATCACTCCGAACACCAGCAGGAGGACGACCTCGGGTAGAAGTCGGCGGGGCACCAGGCCAGCCAAAAGAGGAGCAGCCACCGCACAGAGGACTATCCAGAACAACGACACGGCCGTTGCCTCCATGCCGCCCTCCTTCTTGACAGCGGTTCGGGTGATGCTAACGCCCGTCGAGTAGCAAACCCTTGCAGCGACTACTACTGCGGTCGAACCTCTGCGCTACGCCGACGTCAACATGACACTCGCGGGTGCGCCAGGCGTTACGGCGAGAACGCCGCAGCCTGACTGCAGCCGCATCGACCTAAACTCCCAGCGACCCTACGACCGGACGTCGATCAAGACTTTGTGTGCAGATGGGTCGGAGGCCAAAGTCTCCAAGGCTTTGCCGTAATCGTCCAGAGAGAACCGGTGGCTGATGATGCCGTGGGTGCGTACCCGTCCGGTGCGCAGGGCGGCGATGCCGGCGGCGAAGGACGTCATCTCCGCGTACGAGCCCTTGATCGTGATCTCTCGGCGGAAGAGTTCGAACGGGCTGATCGAAAGCCGCTCATCTGGCCGGGTGACGCCATAGACCAACACCGTGCCGCCGTTGCGGGTCAGCGGAACACAGATGTTGCCGACCGCGGTGGCACCGGTCGCCTCGACCACGACGTCGTAGCCATCACCATTGGGCGAGGCGGCGCGCAGCAGGTCGATGTTCTGAGCGGGGTCCTTGGTCATGGAGATGGTGGAGTCCACGCCAAGTCCGGCGGCCGTATCCAGCTTGAACGGGACAACGTCGCCGACCGTGACCGAAGTCGCCCCGCCACTGCCGATGAGCTGAGCCAACAGCAGCCCAGTCGGGCCGGCACCCATAACCAAAGCGCTACTACCCGGACGCAGACCGAGCGTTTCGAGTCCATGCATCGCGCAGGCGGTGGGTTCGGCGAACACCGCTGTGTCCGGTTCGAGACCGTCCACCGAGAACACCTGCCGATGATCAGCGCTGGCGTACTCGGCAAAGAAACCGGGGCGATGGACCCCCATGCCCTCGGTGTTGGCGCACCGAACCAGCTGGCCAGCAAGGCAATACTCGCAGTGCCCGCAGTAGATGTTCGGGTTGACCGTTACCCGTTGCCCAGGCTGAAAGCGCGTGACCTCAGCGCCGACCTCCTCGATCTCGCCGATCGTCTCGTGCCCTGGAGTAAGCGGATAGACGCCGATGTAGGTCCCCTGGTGCAGATGCAGGTCGGTGCCACAGACGCCGGACTGGTGAATCTTGATCCGCACGTCCAGCGGTCCAACCTGCGGCATCGGCACGTCAGTAACGGCAAAGTCGCCGGGTGCTTCGTAACGGACGGCCTTCATGACTCGGCCATCGTAATGACGAGATCAGCTCGTGGCATGCTCTGCGCGATCAGAACAGCGTTGTCCTGGTCGGTGCTGCGAGCCCAGGCGTCAGCCTGTTCATGGTTCATTCCGTGCTGTTGGTGCCGGTAGGTCAGCCGCTGCAGGCGGGTTGTCTCATCGAGCTGCAGGTACCAACTCTGGTCCAGCAGGGGCGCCACTCCAGCCCACCCACCCAGGTCGGTCAACAGATAGTTGCCCTCGGTGACGATGAGGGGTACCTCACGGCGGATGGGCAGTGCCGAGCCGATGGACTCATCGACGTCACGATTGAAGTCGGGGGCGTGCACAATCTGCTCCTCTTGGTTTCGGAGCCGTCGGAGCAGGTGGACGTAGCCGTCAGCGTCGAAGGTGTCCCAGGCACCTTTGCGTTCACGGCGTCTCCAGGCGATCAGGGTGTGGTTGCTGAGGTGGAAGCCATCCATCGGAACGAATGCGGCCAGATCAGGGCCGAGCCCTTCGATAATGTCCTGCGCGACCTTGGACTTCCCCACACCCGGGGCTCCGGTGATGCCAAGCAGGTGCCGCTGTCCGGGCACAGCCAGCGCGCGGGCACGTTCGACAAGATCGGCCAGACTCAGTGTCACCTCCCGTGGAGCACGCGAAGATCGCGCTGCGAGATCTCCGCGGCGGGGCGGTTCGGCGCCAGCACGAGTACAAGTGTCAGCGGCCACCAGGCACGCCGTCTCCAACAACTCGGTCAAACCGGCGGCGTCCAAGGACTGCAAGGGTTCGCGGGCCAGCAAGCGCCGCTCATGCAGATGGGCGAGGGCGCCGGACATGAAGGCGTCCCCGGCACCGACCGTGTCTACGACCGCCACCGAGGGAGCCGCAACGCTCGCCGCTGCCGCCGACGTACTTGCGCTGGCCCCCTCCTCGCCGTGGGTGAGGACCACGAGCAAGACGCCAGCGGCATGCCAGTCCGCCACGACATCGTCTTGGGGACGATCCGGATAGAGCCAGGCAAGATCTTCCGAGCTCAGCTTCACGATGTCGACCAGCTGCACCCAGTCCTCGAAACGGTGCAGGTAGGCGTCGCGATCCGTGATCAATCCCGGGCGGACGTTCGGATCCAGGCTGACCACTCGGCGTCCAGCTTCACGTCGCAGTAACCCCTCGAGTGTGGAAGCGACTGGCTCGAGCGCGAGAGCAATCGAACCTAGATGGAGGGTTGCTCCAGTTGGCAGCGGCCGCAGATGTTCTGGCAACAATCCACGATCAGCCGCACCAACTGCATGGAAGGAGTACGTGGCCTGGCCGTCACGTAGGTGCACAGCAGCCAGCGTCGTCAGATCGTCGGTGTCGACAAAGTAGGCGGACTGCACGTCGGAGGCGACAAGATGGCTGCGCAGCATCTGCCCAAAAGCGTCGCTGGACAGCCTGGCGAGAAAAGCCGTCGGTACACCGAGGCGACCCAGGCCAACGGCAACATTGAGGCACGATCCACCGGGATGAGGTTCGTACGCGAGATGCCCACGAACCGTAGTGGTCGGTGTCAGGTCGATGAGCGCATCGCCAGTGACCACGACAGCCGGGTCGGCCGTCATGCTGAGGTCCCGCGGCGGAGCGTCATGAAAACCACATCCCACCATCGACGACGATCGACTGTCCAGTGATATAGCCCGCGTCAGGTGAGGCGAGGAACGCAACAACCCCAGCCACATCGACCGGAGTTTCCAGACGACCCAGCGGAATCCCGGCGACCATGCCGGCCATCTCCGAACCCAGTTCGGTACCTCGACGTCGGGTCATCTCCGCATCGATCCCTTCCCACATGGGGGTATGCACAACCCCCGGGCTATAGACGTTGACCGTGATCTGGTGCGGAGCGAGTTCTTGTGCGACCGATTGGCTCAAACCGCGTACTGCGAATTTCGAGGCGGAGTACGCGCCCTGCCACTTTCCCCCTCGATGTGCCGCGACTGAGGCGGCGCCGATGAGCCGACCGCCACGGCCCTGGGTGATCATCTGGCGAGCCGCCGACTGGTAGCAGTGGAACACGCCCTTGAGGTTTACGTCCATGATCAACTGCCACTGCTCGGCCGTGGTCTCCAGCAGCGGCGCAGTAATCGCGATGCCTGCGTTCGCCACCATCACATCCAATCCGCCGAAATGTCCGACATGGGCGGCGACTGCCGCCTCCACGCTCTCCGCGTCAGTCACGTCCACTGGAAGGCCGAGAGCCGCCTCGGGGCCGCCGAGGCCGTCGACCACTGCGTCCATTTGATCTTTCGAGGACGGCAGGTCTGTCACGGTTACGCGCAAGCCATCTGCCGAGAGCCGCTCGGCGATCGCCCTGCCGATTCCGCGGGCGGCGCCTGTCACGAAGGCAGATCGGCTAGTGTCGTGCATTCGACGTCCCTTGGCGATAGGCGGCGCAAACCTCAGGCGACGACGGATGCTCGGCATGAGGGGTCACGACAGCTCCTGTCTGCACCTATGAGTACATTGCGCTCTCAGGAGTTAACGTACTGGCGCCCAATTTCACCTGAGCGCTTCCCTCACTCATCAGTGGAGGAACATGGCTACCGACGTTCGCGTACCCACCACCGGAAATGCTGGCGAGGACGCCGTCGTTCTGGAGTGGAATGTCACAGAGGGCTCCGACGTCGCGGCAGGGGAGATCCTGGTCACGTTGGAGACAGCCAAGGCCACCATCGATGTCGAGGCGCCGATCAGCGGGCACGTACTGAAAACCTTCTATGCGGCTGGCGACGAGGTGCCCGAACACGAAGTTCTCGCAGTGCTGGGCGAGCCAGGTGAGCAGCTTCCGCCCGACGGTTCCTCTGCCGGTCCTGCGGCAGATGAAGACGATATGGGCACGACATCACCGGCCTACCCCACGCCAGCGGTGATAGCTACCCAGCCGAGGGGCGGCGCCGAGCAGGACGGGCGTACCCCAACACCAGCCCGGCGACATTCGGCATCGCCACGAGCGCGGAAGTTGGCCGGCGAGTTCGGGATTGATCTCAGCTCGCTGTCCGGCACCGGACCGATGGGCCGCATCATCATTGCTGATGTTGTTGCTGCAAAAGAAGCGGCAGGCACCCAAGCCCAGCCAGCTC
>DATEWO010000143.1:0-11914 GCA_035257925.1 Propionibacteriaceae bacterium
CGCGGGCGGAGTTTCGTCCCGCCTTGATCCTCCCGCGAGCGCCGACTCAATGACGGCTTTGAACAGCCCTGCCTTGCTGCCAAACGCCCGGTAGATCGTCTCCACGACTATGCCGGCCTCGGTGGCGATTGCCGGCATTGATGTCCCGACATAGCCGCGCTCGCGGAACAGCTTGTCTGCCGCGGCCTCGATGTCACGACGCGTCTGGGCTGCTTGCTCGCGGCGTCGCCTGGAGTCGTACTGACGGCGGGGTTTGACAGCTTGAATCATTAAGTGGAGTACTCCTGACATTAATTCAGTATGATTCCACCAAATAGTATCAGGAGGTTCAGCAATGACCGAGGAGCTGAAAGCCAAGGCGCGTCGGATCTGGGAGGAGATCTTCCCGAACGCTGACGTAGAACGTCTCGCAGAGGTGATCGCCGAAGACTCGATCGATCACGGGGCGCGTCCTGATGAGCCGCAGGGTCGTGCCGGTGTGGAGCAGACGATGTTCTGGCTCGGGCGGGTGTTCAGCGACCAGCGGTGGGAGATTCGACAGGTCATTGGCGAAGGAGAAGTTGTCGTCGTCTACTGCACTTTTCATGGCCGACACACCGGCGATCTGATGGGCATTCCGCCCACCAACCGTGAGGTCGCCCAGGACTACGTCCACATCCTGCGGTTTGAAGACGGCAAAGCCGTCGAGCACTGGGGAGTGCGCGACGACATGGCGCTCATGCAGCAACTGGGCGTCCTGCCTGGGCGACCGGCGCCAGTCACCGCGAGCTGATGCTCGCTACCAGCCGAGCCGGACGCTGGCAGCCCGTACCAGTGCTAGGACCGAGTGATCAACCTCAGGCAGCTGATCATGAGCAAACCAGCGGACGTCGATGGACTCCTCGCCTACGCCGGGACGGACCAGGTGATTCGCGAGCACCAGGTACTGCACGTCGAGGTGGTAGGTGGGTTGTACGGGTCCGCATGGCACCTCGTGCTTGGAGAGCAGCAGCGGGCTCGGGTCGAGTGAGAGATCGGCCAGTCCGCTCTCCTCGGCCGCCTCCCGCGTCGCTGCGGCCTGCAACGTTGGGTCGGTTGCTTCGATGTGACCGCCCGTCTGCAGCCACCGTCCCAAGCGGGCGTGCAGGGTCAGCAGCACCGCGCCTTCGGCAGCAGCACAGATCAGCGAGCTGGCAGTCAGATGCGCACCGACGCAGGATCTGGACCAGCCGTCGCTCCGCCTCGCAAGATGATCAAGATAATGCCGCCGCAATTGATCTTGCTCAGAATCGGGTGCCGACCATGTCTCCAAGGTCCGGCGACAGCTGAGCTCCAGAGCCGCCGTCGGCGGTTCAGCTGCTCGGATTCTCGTCGCCTTCGTTGTTTTCGTTGTTCTCGCCCTTGAGCAGCTCCTCAAGGGCACTGTCGATATCCTCGTTCGCCGCGCTATCGGAGTGGGTCTCACCGGCGACGAAGCCCAGCGGATCGTCAAGATCGGCCGACGTCGGCACCAGGTCCGGGTGCGACCAGACGGCGTCCCGACCATCCATACCGCGGGCGTCGCGCAGCGCCGCCCACAGGTTGGCCGCATCGCGCATCCGGCGCGGGCGCAACTCAAGACCGACCAGTGTGGCGAACGTCTCCTCGGCCGGACCTCCCGTGGCGCGAGCCCGGCGTACAACCTCAGCCAAGGCGTTGGCGGAGGGCATCCACTGAGCGGTCGCCTGACTGACCACCTCGTCCACCCAGCCCTCGACGAGGGCCAGCATGGTTTCCAGCCGCTCCAGGGTGGCGCGCTGCTCAGGGGTCTTCTGTGGCTCGAACAGACCACCTTCAACCGATGAGGTCAGATCCTCGAGATTGCTGGCATCGAGCCTGCCGACGGCTTCCTCCAGTGCGGAGGTGTCGATGGTGATGCCGCTCGCGTACTGCTCGACCAAGGCCAGCACCTGCGACCGCAGCCAACCTGCCGAGGCGAAGAGCCGTTGTCGTGCACATTCCCGCAATGCCAGATAGAGCGTGACATCGGCGCTCGACTGCTCCAACCCTTCGCCGAAGGCCTTGATGTTGGTCGGCAACAGCGCGACGTGACCCGGCTCGCTCAGCGGCAGACCTATATCGGTGGCCCCGACCACTTCGGTCGCGAGGTGGCCTAGGCCCTGCCCGAGCTGGAGGCCGAACATGCTCGCGCCGGAGGTGCGTAGCATCGGCCGGAGCATCTTTTCCATGCCCGCCATTCCCGGCAGGCCGGCTGTCTCTTCGCTGCTGCCAAAGCTCAGCGCGCCTTCCATCGCATCCGCGATGTGCACGGCGACGGGCTCCACGAGCCGTCGCCAGACCGGCATGGTCTGCTCGATCCAGTCCGCCCGACTCCACGCGGCCACAGTGGTATTCACCCGCGGGAATCTGGTGGCTTGATCGAGCCAGATCTCAGCCAGCTCGGCGGCTTCGGTGATGGCGCGTTTCTGGCCCGCGTCGGGAGTCGGGTCTGGACCCAGTGAGGCGACTGTCTTTCGCGCAGTGTCCTTGGTCACCTCCCAGTTCACACCTGACCCCGGCTCAGTCGCACCGCCGGTGAACATTGAGCCGGCGCCGCCGAGCATCGCGAAGGCGCTTTGCAGTTGGGCGGCGAGCGCATTCATGTCACCACCGGCAAGCGATGAGAAGAACGCCTCGAACGGGTTCTCGGGTTCTTCACCACCGCCGGATGGGCCGTCAGGGATCTTGCCTGAGCCTCCCGAACCGCCCAGTCGATAGGGCTCGGGCGGATTGTCTTGTGGGGTCTTTTCGTCCTCGGGCTGATCGGCCGGATCTGGTGTTCGATCCTCGGCCATACTCACTCCTGACACGTTGCCTGACTGTGGTATTCCACCGTACGCGGCTGGCTGTGCCTTCGCCCAGAAGCGGCCCGCTGATCGCTGATAGCGCAATGGCGGGCGTACGTTTCCCAGCGCAGCCGTCGAAACGAATGGCTTGGCAGCTCCGCTCCCGGCAACCGCGATGCGCGAGCAGCAGAGCCCAGACAAAACGCGTACTAAGGTCGAGGCATGCCATCGAGGATCCGTCAGGTCGGCATCAGCGAATCGCCGCTCAGTGTCGACCAGGCGATTGGCCTGGTTTCAGGCCCTGCGATTGGTGGCATTGCCTTGTTCGTGGGAACGGTACGCAACTCTGACCACGGAGCCGGCGTCATCTCGCTCGATTACACCCAACACCCAAGCGCAGTGGACGTGTTGACCAAATGTGCGGAGGAGACCGCCGATCAGCATGATGTTCTGGCGATCGCGGTGGAGCATCGCGTGGGCCACCTTGAGGTCGGCGACATCGCTGTCGTCGTGGCCGTCGGTGCAGTTCACCGCGGTGAGGCGCTCGCCGCGTGCACACATCTGATCAACACCCTCAAGGCCGAAGTGCCGATCTGGAAAGAGCAGCATTTCGCGACAGGGGAATCCGAATGGGTGGGCTTGCCGAGCGAGCACGGCGCGATGCTGGCTGAGCCTTTCGACGAGCTCCGGACGGCGCCTGTTGAAGCCCAGCGAGACGCCCCTTCGACAAGCTCGGCACAACGCCCTTCGACAAGCTCAGGACAACGCCTTCGACAAACTCAGGGCTCAGTCGGGTAGCCGTGACCCGTCAGACCTGGACCGCACTCGTCTCCGCGCTAGCGTTCATCTGCTTAGCCGTGCTGCTCGTCGTCGTTCCCGTACCCTTCGTTAGCTGGACCCCTGGCGGCACTCGGGACACGCTTGGCAACGTGGACAACGAGCCGATGATCAGGGTTCAGGGCATCGACACCTATCCCACGACGGGCCGGCTGGACATGACCATTGTGGCGATCACTCCGGCTGACGCTCGGCTCAGCCTGCCGCAAGCGTTGCTCGCCTACTGGCTGCCGCATCGCGATGCATTGCCGCGTGATGCCGTGTACGCGCCTGGCAAGACCGCCGAGCAGGTGGAGAACGAAGACGCCGACATGATGGAGACAGCTCAAGATGATGCGGTGGTGGCGGCATTGCGGGCCGACGGCCGACCGGTCACCGAAATGCCGGCCATCTTCTCGGTGACGGTGGGAGGCCCTGCGCACAAGCTGTTGCTTCCGGGCGATCTGGTGGTATCGGTCGACGGTATTCCTACGCCCGACGATGAGGCGGTGCGGGAGAGGATCCGCTCCCACCGGGTGGGGCAGAAGGTCAGGTTCGTTGTCATCCGGAACAGGGTCCAGACCGATGTGACGGTGACGACGGTCGAGTCGAATGTCCAATCAGACGTCCCGGTGGTGGGCATCACGCTGGCGACCGGTTATCGCTACGACCCTGAGATTTCCTTCGACCTTGGGCAGCAGATCGGCGGCCCGAGTGCAGGTCTGGTCTTCGCTCTGGCCATCTACGACAAGATCACCAACGGACCACTGCTAGCCGGCCGACACTTTGCCGGCACTGGAACGATCACCCCTGATGGAGATGTCCAGGCCATCGGCGGAATTCAGGAGAAAATCTCTGCAGCCCAGAAAGCTGGTGCCACCGCCTTCTTCGTGCCAGCCAGCAATTGCCGTGATCTCGATGGAGTGCGAACCACCATGACGCTGATTAAGATCGCCACCCTCAACGACGCCATCAAGGCCGTCGAGGCTCTCAACAGCTCTGGTGCCGGCGCCGTTCTTCCGCATTGCTGATGAGTAATCCTGGCAACCGGCAGACTTGGGATTCCGAGCTGGCTGCGGAACGGGCGCATACGCTGACATGTGCAGGTGCGGACGCACCGCGGAACCGCTCGGACCAGCTGGGTCGTTGCCGAGACGACAAGTCCTGTAGGAGCGGTTGAGGAGAGATGAGTTTGAGCAGTCTGCGGGTCGGCCGGCGACGAAGCGCCATCCTGCCGACATTGGTCATTGTCGCGATCATGGTCGTGGCCTTTGCCGTTCTCACCAGCGTATGGACCGACCGGCTGTGGTACGGCTCCTTCGGCTACGCGTCGGTTTTCAGCAAGATGTTGCTGACCAGGATCGGGCTGTTCGTGTCCTTCGGCCTGATCATGGCGACCTGTGTTGTCGCCAACGCGGCCATCGCCTACCGACTGCGCCCGCGACTGGGCGCGCAGGTGCCGACCAGTCCGCTGCTGGAGCGCTACCGCGAGATGCTGGAATCCAGGTTCGTCTGGGTTCTGGTCGCCGTAGGGACCGTCGTTGGTCTATTTGCCGGGGGTGCGGCGAGCGGCCGCGTGCTGGATTACCTGGCTTGGCGGAACGCGACCCCGTTCGGCATCGCTGACCCGCGGTTCGACCTCGACATTGGGTTCTTCGTCTTCGCCTATCCGTGGTGGCGGTTCGTACTGTCCTTCATCTTCTCAGTACTGGTCTTCAGTGCCATCGTCGCTGCCATCGTCCACTACACCATGGGTGGTCTCCGGTTCAGCGGCCCACAGCGAGGGGGGAGTAGGGCGGCGCAGGCTCACCTCTCGATCTTGGTCGGTCTGGCCGTGCTGGTGAAGGGCTTCAGCTACTGGTTCGACCAGTACGAGCTGGCGATCGAGCGCTCAAACCGGTTATTCACCGGTATCTCCTATACCGCAGATAATGCGACGGTCACCGCCAAGATGATCTTGGCCATCATCGCCGGTATCTGTGCGCTGCTGTTCTTTGCCAATGCGCTGCTGCGCCGTTGGATGGTGCCGACCATCGGCCTTGTCTTGCTGTTGCTGTCAGCCATCGTGCTGGGGCTGGTCTACCCGGGTGCGGTGCAGTACTTCAGCGTTCGACCCGACGAGCCGGACAAGGAGCGCCGCTACATCCAGGCCAATATCGACGCGACCCGCGCGGCGTACGCCGTGGACAAGGTCGAGATCACCGACTACTCGGCGAAGACGACGGCCACAGCCGGTCAGCTGCGGGCTGATGCGGAAGCGTTGCCAGGAATCCGGCTGATTGACCCGAACGTCGTCGGGCCTGCGTACGAGCAGCTGCAACAGGTCCGCGGGTATTACTCGTTCCCCAAGCTCTTGGACGTGGACCGCTACACGATCTCCAACAGGGAGACTGATGCCGTCGTCGCGGTCCGGGAGATGGACTTGAGCGGCGTTGAGGACAACTGGAACAACCGAAAGACCGTCTATACCCACGGCTATGGCCTGGTCGCCGCGTACGGCAACCAGCGGCAACCCGGCGGCGAGCCGGAGTGGATCGCCAAGGACATTCCGCCCACAGGTCTGATCGAGGAGCACGAGCCGCGCATCTACTTCGGCGAGCTGCACGGCCAGCGACCGGACCAGTACTCCATCGTCGGCGCACCCGCTGGTACGCCACCTATCGAACTGGACACGCCAGGCGGCGGAGAAGGTGGCAACCCCAAGACCTACACCTACGCCGGCAAAGGCGGGGTCGAGGTCGGCAGCCTCTGGAATCGGCTGCTCTACGCTGCCAAGTTCGCTGACGTCAACATCTTGCTCTCCGACCGCGTCAACTCGGCGTCCAAGATCATCTACGACCGGACGCCGCGGCAACTGGTGCAGGGCGCCGCGCCTTGGCTGAAGGTTGATGGCGACGCCTACCCGGCCGTGGTCGATGGTCGGATCGTGTGGATCGTTGATGGCTACACGACATCGAACTCCTATCCGAACAGTGAGCGCGTGAACCTGAATCAGGTGACATCCGACGCTCAGACCAGCGCCGGTGGTCCGGTCGTGGCCCAGCCGCAGGACGACGTCAACTACATGCGGAACTCGGTCAAGGCCGTGGTCGATGCCTACGACGGCTCGGTCAAGCTCTTTGCCTGGGACGAGACTGATCCGATGCTGAAAGCCTGGACAGCTGCCTTCCCGAATGTGGTGCAACCGAAGTCGGCGATCTCCCAAGACCTGCTGGACCACCTGCGCTACCCGCAGGACTTCTTCAAGGTGCAGCGGCAGATTCTGGCTCGCTATCACATGACCAACCCGGATAACTGGTACCAAAGGTCAAGCTTGTGGGACGTGCCGAACGACCCGGTGGCCGGCGCTTCGTCGCAGACGAAGGAGTCGCCGTTCTACCTGTCGGTGAAGTGGCCTGGGGATGAGAACCCGATCTTCTCTCTGACCAGCTCCTATGTTCCCGACAAGCGCTCGAACCTCGCGTCGTATATGGCAGTCAACGCCGATGCCAGCCATCCCGAGTATGGGCGGATGCGGATCCTGCAGATGTCGGACACCACCCAGATCGACGGGCCGGGACAGTCGTTCAACGCTATGACGACGAATGAGACGGTGGCCGATCGGCTCCGCCCGTTCCTGAACCAGGGCGCTGCCAGCGCGACCTTCGGCAATCTGCTCACCCTGCCCATGGGCGGCGGCTTGCTCTATGTGACCCCGGTCTACACGCAACGCCAGGGCAGCACGGGTTCTTATCCTGCGCTCCGCTTCGTTGTGGTCCGCTTCGGTCAGTCCGTCGGGATCGGGGACACCCTGCAGCAAGCGCTGGATCAGGTGTTCCAGGGAAGCTCCGGTGGTACGACCGATGAAGGCGGCACTGCCGATGGCAACACGCCGACGGGCGAGGCTGACAACCCCGCCGCCACAAGGGCGCTCAGTGAGGCGTCTGCAGCGTTCGACGCTGCAAACAAGGCGCTGAAGGCGGGCGATCTTGGGACCTACCAGAAGAAGATGGAGGAAGCCAACGCTGCGGTGAAGCGGGCACTGCGTGCGCTTGGTCGCTGAGCCCATTTTGGGGGCTGCTCGCGCATCGCGCGTGGAATCCGCCTACTTCGTCGTCGCTCGCAGACGATGAAGCGTGTCTGCTCGCTCCTCCTCAGCACGGCGGCGCGCGATTGCCGACGCTCGCAGCCCGACTAGGCCGGCGTCCTGATCTCGAGATCAGGAAAGCCGGTTGCGCGGAGTGGTTCGGCCAGCCGCTCGGCATCCCCGACCACGACGAGGGTCAGCTCGTCCGGACGGACGATGGAGCGGTAGGCCTCGGTGGCTGCCTCAGGCGTCACCGAACGCAGCAGCGCCAGGCTGCGATCGACGTAGTCGTCAGGAAGTCCGGCGAGGATTTGAGTGGCGGCCTGATCAGCAACGCCCTCAGCCGTCGCATAACGCAACGGGGAGACACCTGTAAAGAACGTGACGGCGTCGTTGACCTCCTGGGTGGTGAACGGTGCGCCGTCAACCTTGATCAGCTCGTTGGTGATGGCCAGGGCGTCGACCACAACCTCGGTTCGGAAAGATCCTTGGACGGCAAAGGAGCCACCCGTTCGCAGGGGAGCGAAGTTCATCCTTACCCCGTAGGTGTAGCCCTTTTCTTCCCGAAGCACCGCGTTCAGCCGTGACAGGAACGCGCCGCCCATCGCGTACGAAGCGACGCTGATCGCGGACCAACGCGGGTCCAGCCGGTCGATGCCGAAACCACCGAGCCGTACGTCGGCCTGGACTGCACCCGGCCGATCGACCAGGAGCGCGCGTCGCGGGGCTGGAACCGGCGCTTCGGCTGCCACACGTCGCTGGTCGCCGTTGCCCCACGATCCGAGGTAGCGCTCGGCCACGGTGATCGGGTCGTCGACGAAGTCACCTGCCATGATCAGCGTCGTTCCGGCCGGCCCGAAATGATCACGATGGAAAGCGCCAACGGCTTCGGGCGTCACCTGGCGTACTGTCTCAGGCTCACCACCGTTCATCCGCGCCGCTCTCCTGCTCTCCTCGAACACCGCAGCGCGGAAGGCAATGCTCGCGATTTGCGCCGAATTGGCCTGCGCCTGCTCGATCTCGGCTAGCCGTAGCTGAACATGACGATTGACGTCGCGGTCGGCCAGCGACGGTTCTGTCACGGCCTCAGCGAACAGCTCGAGAGCGCGATCCAGATGGGATGTGGGAACGTCGAGGACGGCCTGCAGCCCGGACAAGGAAAGCTCGACTCCGAAACCTGCCCCCTCGGTTTCCAGAAGTTCGGCGAACTCGTCCCCGTCGTGTCGCAGGGTTCCCTCGTCCAGCGTCCTGGCGCAGATCGTTGCCACGCCCTCGACATCGCGGTCTTCGGCATTGAGCGGGACGTCCAGCACCAGATAGGCCGAGGCCACATGCTGGCCGGGGAGGTCAAAGATCATCACGTCGACGCCGTTGCTGAGCTGAGCGCGCGTCGGTGTGGGAAATGCCCAGACAGCTGCCGGGGCGATCGCCGGGCGCGGCAGGAAGTCCCTCATGACTCCTCCTGCCGATAGATCAGGCTTGCCCGCTGGTCCGGCCGGAACCACTGCTGCATGACTTCCTGGACGTCGTCACCATCGATGGCGGTGACCTCGGCAATCCGTGAGTTGATCAAGGTTGGATCACCGTGCAGCGTCGCGTATTCACCCAGCGCATCAGCACGCGAGTCGACGCGTGCCAGCTCATGCAGCCAATGCCGTTCGAATTGCGCTTTGGCTCGCCTCAGCTCGTCCTCGGTCGGCCCGTCGCTGAGCAACTGATCGATCAGCTCGACGATCTCCTGTTCCAGCTGCTCCGGGGCCACGCCGTCTCGGGCCCGCGCATAGCTGAAGCCGAACGAGTTGCCACCAATCAAACCCATCGTCGATGCTCCGGTGCTTTCTGCCTGCTCTGTACGACGGACCAGGTGCTTATGGAGCCGCGATGTCTGACCGTGCCCGAGGATGCTGAAGGCGAGGTCGACTGCATCGAAATCCCTCCCTCCCCGTGCGGGCACCCGCCAGGTGAGGTAGACAGCGTCGGCCGGCACCTTGCCGGATGTTTCTGTGCGTGGATTATCAGACAGTGGATCAAGCGGCCCAGCGCCAGGTTTGACCGGCTGGGCACCGGCTGGGAGATGCCCAAAATAGATATCGGCCCGCTCGAAGGCATCATCCGGCTCCACATCGCCCACGATCGACAAGACGACATTGTTCGGCAAGTAGTGGCGCCTGAAGAAGGCATGGACATCCTCCAAAGTGGCGGCATCCAGGTCTTCCATTGAGCCGATTGTGGTGTGGCCGTAAGGATGGTCGGCTGGGAAGGTCAGGGTATTGAGCAGCTCCATGACGTCCCCGTACGGCACGTTGTCATAGCGCTGCCGCTTCTCTTCCTTCACGACCTCGCGTTGGGTGTCGAGGTTCTCCTGGGTCAGGGCATCCAGCAGCGTGCCCATCCGGTCGGCCTCCAACCACAGGGCGAGGTCAAGCCCACCCGTCGGCAAGGTCTCGAAGTAATTGGTCCGGTCGAACCAGGTGGTGGCGTTGACGACGGCCCCGGCCGCCTGCAGCAGGGCGATGTGCTGGCCGGAGGCAACGTGCGCAGAGCCCTGGAACATGACGTGCTCGAAAAGATGAGCAAATCCGGTGCGGCCCTGCTCCTCATCACGCGAACCGACGTCGTACCAGAGGTTGACCGCCACCGACGGTGCGATGTGGTCCGGACTGGAGATGACGCGCAAGCCGTTCGCCAAGCTGCGCTGGACAATCGGGTAACCAAGCTGGGGGAGCGCGCCCGAAGTCATGCCCCACATCTCAGCACATCGCTCCCACCCAATTGGGTGCTGGGGGCTTGCCGGCTAGTTGATCACTCCGGCGATCCGCGCCGGCTCCGCGTACGCCTGGGCCAGGCTGGTGATCGTCTCGTGCGCGTTGAGCCCGCTGGGATTGGGGACGACCCAGACCCTGGCGCCCGACAGCCCGTCAGCCTGCTCGCCGCCGCGGGCCTTCGGATCGGTGAAAGCAAGGCGGTATGCCGTAAGGCCGGCGATCGCGACGACCAGCGGGTGATGCAGCGCGACGAATTCTGCTAGCCGGGTACGCCCGGCCTGCAGCTCGTCGGGGGCGAGCTCATCGGCTCGCGCGGTCGCGCGATTCACCAGGTTGGTGATCCCGATGCCACGTTCCATCAGGTACGCGCGGTCCCGCTCTGTCATCGGTTCGCCGCGGTCAAGATCACGATCAATAATGCCGGCGAGGCGCAGGGCAGGATAGAAACGGTTGCCCGGGTGGCAGAAATGCGTCTGTGTCGCGGCCGTCCACAGGCCAGGGTTGATGCCAACAAAAAGCAACTTCAGCCCCGGCCCGACGAGGTCGGGAACCGATGCATTCCGGAAGGATTGCAGCTCAGCTTGGGTAAAGCCCACGCGGTCACGGTAGTGCGGATCCATTGCGATCAAGTGATGTGGTGCGCCGCGAGCTCGTTATTTTGGGTGTCGGGACCCAACTTTAGAAATTGCCGGCATGATCACGGTTAGCCTCTTCACGTGACTGAAAGCGCGGGCTCTGGTACCAACGCCGCGCATGAGGCCCGCCGCCGGTTCCGCAGGGTACTTGTGACATTGCTTCGGGCCTTGGGATCCACGGTCGCACTCGTTGCGATCTACTATTTGCTGCCGCTGGACCGCACATCGATCCGTGTGGCAGTTGGGATGCTTGCAGTCGGCCTACTGGCGCTGGGCGGTTTGGTCGCCTTTCAGGTCCGGTCGATTATCAGAGCAACCTATCCGGCGCTGCGGGCGGTCGGTGCCCTAGCGACGAGCGTCCCACTGTTCCTGCTGCTGTTTGCCGGCACGTATTTCGTCATGGGCGGAATCTCTGAGGCCAATTTCAGCGAGCCGCTGACGCGTACCGACGCCTTGTACTTCACCGTCACCGTGTTCGCGACGGTCGGGTTTGGCGATATTGTCGCCACCACCCAGGGCGCTCGTGTAGTGGTCATGGGGCAGATGGTTGCTGGCATCGTGATCATCGGGCTCGGGGCCAGGATCATTGTTGACGCGGTCAAGCGCGGGCAGCAACGGCATCCGGCACTAGAGAGCGACGCCTCGCCCGGCGAGGAGGAGGCCGTTGAGGGCAACTAAGCAGGCTCTGGCGTCTTGGGCCCTGGAGCGGGGAGCACGTTGGTGATGACAAAGGCCACGGCCACGGCGACGACGACCTGCGGGGTCACTGCCACTCCGTCCGCCCCCATCAGGAGCACAGCGAGCAGCGTCGACGTCAACGGCAGGCGC
>DATEWO010000144.1:0-5395 GCA_035257925.1 Propionibacteriaceae bacterium
TCATCGACAACTCGAAACGGAGTGCCGAGCCTCATCGTCTTCTCGATGGCGTCCAGCGTGGGGTCGGAGCCCTCGAACTGCTGCGCGCGGACGTCGGCGAGTGGGTGCAGGCCGCACCCGAACAGGTTGCGCATTTGCTCCGCCGTCACCGGGTCACCGAGCCCAGACCATCGATCCCGGCCAGGCCGGAGCCGAACCAGACGCCGGGTGATTCGCCTCGTTCGGTGTAGTACGCGGCCAACCCGACATGCCCCTTCTCGGTCGCGTCCAAGGCCGCGACCTGACGGGTCAGGTAGTCGTACCCCGACCCGGCGGTGAGCTTGTGCAGGCCCATGGTCACGCCACCTAAAGCCGCCTTCTGCCATCCGGCGATCATTGAGGGCGGGGTACGTTCCCAGAGTGCACCAGGTGTGTGGCACAGCGGATCTTGAAATCAGCAGGGAGGTACGCGAAACAGGTCAAG
Organism: Propionibacteriaceae bacterium; assembly: GCA_035257925.1. Classification (GTDB taxonomy): domain Bacteria; phylum Actinomycetota; class Actinomycetes; order Propionibacteriales; family Propionibacteriaceae; genus Microlunatus. Next base: position 464 of record DATEWO010000144.1, read on the forward strand.
GTGATCGACGGTGACCGCCCAGCTCGTCGTGGATGGCTTAGGCCTGTGACGGATCCATGGCGAGGAGGGATCAAGTGATGAGTCAGCAGTCGGTGAGGCAGGCAGCACGCAGGTCGGCATTGGATGCCCAGGCGGTGCTGCGCAAGGTACGGGCCGACCGGAAACGTCGGCTTGAGGATTTGGCGGTTGAGGTGTTGATCGCGCTCGGTGAACGCGATGGGGCGGTCCAGGACGCGGAGCTGCGTGCCGGAGAAGCGCTGCGAGTGATGACGGTCGACGAGGGTCTGTCGGTCCGCGAGGCCGCCGACTGGTGCGGCGGCGGCGTCACAGTGCGGGACGTAACCCGGCTGCGGCGACTTGCCCAGGACTCGCAGGGCGTCGCCGGCCGATAAGCGCAGGACATGGGTGGCTTCTCGCCGTTGGCCGATTGCGCACGGCCGCGGGGGCGGACGGGAGGCGGCCGCAGAGACCGCCAAGCAGCTTCCACTGTGGTGAGCGTCAGCGGCGATGATCATGCGGATGCCCGGGCGCGGGCTCGAAATAGGTTCAACCCCTCGTTCCCTTATGCTTGCCCTCGCCGTTTCGCCTCGCCATCGCCCTTGGACTTGCCGCTCTGGCCGGCGTTCCCGCCGCCGTTGCCGCCGTTGTCGTTAGTCTCAGTTGACGGGGTGGTTTGCGTGCTCGTGGTCGGACCCGGAGTCGGGCTGGAGAGGTGGATCCGCTGCAGATCTTCTAGCACCCTTTGCCGGACGGCGCGGATCTGCGCGGCGCGCTCGTCGGACAGTCGGCCGGTAGCTTGGGGCGCTCGCCGCGTCGGCCTCTAATTGATCCAGTGCGTCGATGGCAGCGTCCCACCGGGAGGCGTCGGCGGCCGAGACCACCGCGTCGATGTCGCGCTGCAATGTGGATGCTGTGGCTGGGGTCATTTCGCCGCCGCCCGGCCCGCAGCCCTGCAGCAGCCAGCTGCTAGAACCAAGGTGAGCACCGCGGCCAACAGCTTGCGGCTCAAGGCTGCACCGCGCTTTGCAGGTTCTGCAGATCCTGACGCAGCCGATCGGGTCCGGGGGACGTGGTCGGCGCCTGCTGTCCTGGGCCGGCGCTCGAGCCGCCGCGCGGAAGCAGCGACACCAAGACGGCCACCATCACGACAGCCCGCAAGCACCCAGGCCGCGGCCAGCCAGGCCGGGCGGGCCTTGACGGCTTTCAGCCGGTGGAGAGCTCGGCGTGGGCATCCGAGCTTCGATGGTGATCGGCTTGGTGCGCACGCGCGTGGGCGACTCGTCCGCGACGAGGGTCCGGCGATCTGCAGCAGTCGGCCCGAGCGTCGGTGGCGTCGAGTACCCGCTTGATATAGCCGGCGCGTTCGACATGTCGACGAGAAAGCCGGCGGACTGTTTGGTGATCTGGCTTGCTAGGCCAGCACCCCTCCGCGCCTACCCAGTGGTGGCCTACATCGATAGCTCAGGGTCTCCAACGGCGACACCGATGCATCAACCTAACCGCTGAAAGGGAACACAGTAATGGGCGGCCAGCCGGGCGACGACATCACACCGAGAGCGATCTCCAGCGCCGCCTCCGATGCCGATTCCGATGTAAAGTGCGGCGGCATTACCGGCGGGTTTGCCGCGCGACACCGTTGCCGTAAGCGCGGAGCCCCCGATGCCCCAGATCTACTGCCCCGTCGTGTGGGGTCCGTTGGCAATGTGCTCGGCGACACGCCAGGCATTCGCCATGATCGTCAGGGTGGGATTGATGCCGGTTCCGGTCGGGAATGGGCCGCCGTCCACCACGAAGAGGTTGTCGACCTCGTGGCTCCGGCACCAGCGGTCCAGCACGGAGGTTTCCGGGTCGTTGCCCATGCGCGTCGTGCCGTGCTGGTGTGAGCAGTTGCCCGTGATGCGGTCGATGTACACCTTCTGAACAGATGTTGCTCCAGCCGCCTCGAGTATCTCGGCGTTCCGATCGATCAGGAAGCGGCCCATCGCAAGATCGTTTTCGTGCGCAATGATCGTGATCTTGGCGACCGGCAGACCCCAGGCGTCGGTGACCGAGTCGTCGAGCTCGACTCGGTTGTCGTGCTGCGGCAGGTCGTGCACAACCATGGCCACGGCCATGCTGTGGTTGAAGTAGTCACGGTCGATCTGCTTGGCTTCCGCTCCCCAAGCGGGTCGGTTGGGCAGCGACCAGTTGATCGGCAGCGGGATGCCGACGCCCGCACAGGCGATGTGGCCGCCGCCGGCGAAGCCGCGGCTGTCGTCGTGCCCGTTGAACTCGAAGCTGCTGGCGCTGACGTAGCCGCCGCCGGCCCAGGCGTAGATCGGATCCTCGAATGTTCCCGCAGCGGCGCTGTACTCATGGAAGGTGACGTTGCGACCGACCAGGTCACTGCCGTTGGCGAGCCCGTTCGGGAAGCGGGAACTCTTCGAGAGCAGCAGCAGCCTGGCGGTTTCAACCGCCCCGCAGGCCAGGATGAAGACATTTGCCTCCTGCTCGTAGGTCGTGCCGTCCTCGTCTGCGTACACCGCACTCTTCGCCCGACCCCGCTCGTCGACGGTGATCTCCGACACGTAGGCGTTGGGCCGCAGGTCAAGCCGACCAGTCGCCACCGCATTGGGCACGAACACATTGAGCGCGCTGGACCGGGTTCCGGTCGGGTCTCCGTGTTGCTGGGCGAAAGCGCTTATCACCGTGGCCGGCCGGCCGTTAAAAGGCCGGGACAGTGCGGCTTGTGGAGTAGGGAATGAGTTGTAGCCGAGCGCGGCGCAGCCTTGATGGAACTTCTGTGCATACCTCGATTGGGGCAGCGGGGGGCACGGATAGTCCTTGCTACGCCGAGACTCGTAGCGGTTCGCGCCCGCCCGCCCCGACACACCGAACGCCCACTCGATCTGGGTGTAGTACGCCTCAAGATCGTCATAAGTGATGGGCCAGTCGACAAGCGTCGTTCCCGGCACGTCGCCGACGACGCTGTGCAGCTTAAAGTCCTCTTCGGTGAAGCGCGGCAGCCAGCCTTGCCAGTGCACGGTCCCTCCGCCGACCATCTGCGGCACGGGACAGAACAGCTCGGTACGGAACTCGCCCCCCACTTCGTCCCGAACCGTGCGCGGGTTCAGCAGCGGGTCCGGCCACAGGTTGTAGCGGTTGATGTTGGCGAGTTCGTCGCCGCCGAAGGTTTCGCGGGTACGCCACGGGCCACGCTCCAACATGACAACGCGCATCCCGCGCTCGGTGAGGACCTTGGCGGCGGCGGCACCGGACGCCCCGGCCCCGATGATGCAGATGTCGGCCCGGTCGGGCTTCGCTCCGTTAGTCACGATGCCTCCTCCTTGGCGATTGGGTGCTCCCGATCGTCTGCGAAGTAATCCAGGGTGCTGTAGCGGCCGCTGTGTACCTCAGCGAGGGAGGTAGGACCCGGAAAGCCGATCACATCCCAGCCGACTCGATTGCGATTGCCGCCATAGATCGGGTCGGCGTAGAAGCCCTGCCGGGTATGCAGGGCCAGCAGTGGCACGAAACCAAGATCAACTTCCGCGCTGGTCTGCTGCAGCGCAGGTTCGACCGGCGCGCCGTACAGCGTCGCTTCCGCCTTCGCGAGCTCGGTTTCTTGCTGCTGATCGGGCCGCTCGAGGTCGCGCAGCACTCCATCCTGCTGCTCTGCCGTCAGGTCCACAAAGTCAGCGTCGTGCGCTGCACGGGCCCGCTCATCAAGATCGCGTACGCCCGAGACGTAACGCTCACGCACGATCTCAACGCGCTGTCGCCATGCGTCCGCGCGCTTGCCCGACAGTTCCTCAAAGCCGCTGCCGTCGGGTTTGGCGTAGATGTAGTCGATCCCAGACAGATACCGGTCGAGGAAGTCGATGGTTCCGGCCTCGACCGCTCCAGGTGTGTCATCGGTCGGGATGATCCGGGCCATCGCCGCCTCAATGGTGGCGCGTTGGTGATCATCGAAGAACCTGCTGGTGGACGCCAGGTCAGGTTGCTGGCTCGTCATACGGGCACCTCCACCCAACTGTTGATCTTGGCCGAGTCGATCACCGCTGCGGTGAGGACCGCAGCACGATGACCGTCGGCGAATGTCGGAACCCCGTCTCGTTCCTCGCCGGCAGCGACGGCGTAAGCGTCGGAGACAAAGGCCGTGAAACTGTCTTGGTAACCCTGAGGATGGCCAGCGGGCAGTCTTGCCAGCCGGCGGCTGTCGTCACTGGTCAACGTGTCGGGACCGCGCACGACGATCCGGTCTTCGGCCGTGCCGCCGACCCATAGTGTGTCGGGCTGCTCCTGATCGAATGAGTAGCTCGCCTCGGTGCCGTCGAAGGAGAACCACAGACGGTTCTTGCGGCCCGGCGTCACCTGGCTTACGACGAGCGATCCGGCCGCACCCCGGTCCGTCTCGAACAGCACGACTGCACCGTCCTCGGTCCGAGCCGCCTCCCCGCCACGCTCGCGGTAGGCGTTCGCTGTGCTGGCGACCAGCCGCCGGATTCGGTGCCCGGTGACAAACTCCATCAAGTCGCACCAATGGACACCGATGTCACCGAACGCGCGGGACAAGCCGCCCTGTGCAGGATCGACACGCCAGTTCGTCGCGCTGCTACCCGCCAGCCAATCCTGCAGGTACGAGCCGTGCAGTAGCCAGAGGTCACCGGCCTCCCCGGAAGCAATGCGCGCTCGGGCCTCTCGTACAGTCGGATAGAAGCGGTACACGAACGGGACCGCCGCTAACCGGCCTGAGCGGCTCGCCGCCTGTACCAACGACTCAGCTTCACCCGTGCTCATTGCCAGAGGCTTCTCGCAGATGACAGCTTTTCCAGCCTCCAACGCGGCCGCTGCAAGCTCGGCATGGGTGGCGTTCGGAGTGCAGACATGCACCACATCAACATCGGCGCTGGCAATCAACTCGGCGGCAGACGCGGCCGCGCGTCGGCCGCC
>DATEWO010000145.1:0-3148 GCA_035257925.1 Propionibacteriaceae bacterium
CGCGGCCTGGGCCAGGCTCGTCAGCACGATGATCCCGGCGAGCGTCAGCACGTACCCGCCGAACCAGCCGGTTCTCGGTCCGAAGGCCTTGGTTACCCAGGTGAACGTGGTGCCGCAGTCCGGGACTACCCGGTTCAGCTCCCGGTAAGCAAAGGCGGTGAGCAGCATCGGGATGAAGCCAGCCACCACCGCCACGGGGGCCAGCGTGCCGTCCTCGATCACGACATAACCCAGCGTGACCGCTAAGGAGTAGGCCGGTGCCACCGAGGCGAGGCCGATCATCAGCGTGCCGAAGAACGTCAGTGCGCCCTCGTTGAGCCCCTTGTGCTCGGCTAGGTCGTGTGCAGCAGGTACCTCATGGCCAGCATGACTCATCGCGGCTCGTTTCTCTGCAGTCACGGCGCCGGCCGCCGTTACGACGAAGGCTAGGCCCATTTATGAGAAAAATCTGCCAAAGATAGGGTCCCGGTATGCCGGCACGCCGCGGTCGACACGCGCAGGCAAATGAGAGCGAAAAGACCTGGACGCCACGGGCGATGCGCTCGTTAGCCGAGGCCGAACCCTCCGTGTTCTGGCTCGACGATCCCGCGGCACCGCCTGCGTTGCCCTCGCTGGTCGGTGCAGTCGACGCCGATCTGGTCGTCGTCGGCGGCGGTTACACCGGTCTGTGGACCGCACTGCAGGCCAAGGAGGCGGATCCCGGCCGCGACGTCGTCCTGGTCGAAGCGGCGACCATCGGCTGGGCGGCGTCGGGTCGCAACGGCGGCTTCTGTGCCAGCAGTCTGACTCACGGCGAAGCCAACGGACTGGACCGGTTCCCGGACGAGTTCGACACACTCGAACGGCTCGGCCGGGAGAACCTCGACGGCATCGAAGCCACCATCACCAGACACGGAATCGACGCCGAGTTCGAACGCACCGGAGAACTGGACATCGCGGTGGAAGACTGGCAAGCGGCCGAGCTGACCGAGTTCGCCCGGCTGCTCGCGGAGCACGGCATCGAACCGGTCCTACTGGACCGTGAGCAGACCCAGGCGCTGGTGCACTCGCCGACCTACCTCGCGAGCCGGTACGACGCCGATGGCGTGGCGCTGGTCCACCCAGCCAAGCTGGCTTGGGGTCTGCGGCAAGCATGCCTGGACCTTGGTGTGCGGATCTACGAACACACTGAGGTCACCAAGATCACCTCCGATGGTGCCGGGCTGGCGCTGCACTGCCCGTTCGGCTCGATCCGGGGGCGGCAGGTGGCGCTCGCCACGAACGCCTTCACCAAACTGCTGCGTCGGCTCGGCAACTACATCGTGCCGGTCTACGACTATGTCCTGGTCACCGAACCCCTCTCGCCGGAGCAACAAGATGCCGTCGGCTGGGAGGGCCGGCAGGGCCTGGCTGATCTCGGCAATCAGTTCCACTACTACCGGCTCACGGCCGACAACCGGATCCTGTGGGGCGGATACGACGTCATCTACCACTTCGGCAGCCGGATCCGTGCCGAGCAGGATCAGCGGCTGGCCACACACGCCGCACTAGCCGAGCAGTTCTTCACCACGTTCCCGCAGCTCGAGGGACTGCGTTTCACTCACCGATGGGGCGGCGTCATCGACACCTGCAGCAGGTTCACGACGTTCTGGGGCCGTGCCTACCGGGACCGACTGGCCTATGCCGTCGGTTACACCGGCCTCGGCGTCGGCGCCAGCCGGTTCGGGGCCCGAGTCATGCTCGACCTTTTGGACGGCGCTGACAACGAGCGCACCAGGCTGACCATGGTGCGGACCAAGCCCATCCCTTTCCCACCCGAGCCCTTCCGCTACGGCGGGATCCAGCTGACCCGATGGTCGATCGATCATGCCGACCGTAACGGAGGAAACCGAAACCTCTGGCTGCGCACCCTCGACAAGATGGGACTGGGTTTCGAATCGTAGTGGGCTGCGCCTTTGCAGCACCGCGACGAACCCGATACGACGACATGCGGCAACCGAGCGACACAGTCAGGAGGCAGGATGGCACGCGAAGCTGATGTGATCATCGTCGGCGCAGGACTGTCCGGCCTTGTCGCGGCCCGTGAGGTTCTCGACGCCGGCCGGGAGCCGCTCGTCCTGGAGGCCGACGATCGGATCGGCGGACGAATCCTGACCGAGGAGGTGGATGGCGTCCCGCTCGAGCTGGGTGCGCAATGGATCGGCGACACCCACCACCGGATGGAGGCTCTCGCCGAGGAGCTCGGGGTCAAGATCTACGACCAGTTCGAGGACGGCGAGACCACGTACGAGTTCGCCGGGGAGGTGTTGCGCGGCGACGCGTTCCGCGCCAAGTGCGCTGCCGAGCTGACCGGACTCGAACGGGTGCTCCGTGAGCTGGATCGGATGGCCGACACCGTGCCCGTCGAGGCCCCGTGGACCACCCCCCGGGCCGATGAGTGGGATCGCATCACCGTCGGCCAGTGGTACGACAGCCAAGGCCTGTCCCCCGTCGCGCGCACTCTGCTCGAGATCTGCACGGTCGGCATCTTGGCGATGCCAACGGTCGAGGTCTCACTGCTCTGCCTGCTGGAGAACGTGGCCGTCTGCGGGGTGACCGCCGATCTGCTTGCAGAGTCCGAGGGCGGAGCCCAGACCAAGCGCTTCGTCGGTGGCACCTCGCTGATTCCGCTCCGGTTGGCGGCCACCCTGGGCGATCGGATCGTGCTGAACTCACCGGTGCTGACCATCGATTATTCCGATGACCAGGTCACGGTGACGTGCCGAGGCGGACTGACCGCCACCGGCCGGCAGGTCGTCGTGGCTCTGGCGCCAACGCTCGCCGGCCGAATCATGTACGACCCTCCGCTGCCGGGGATACGCGATCAGCTGACCCAGCGGATGCCGCAGGCGTCAGCGCACAAGATGTTCGTGCTGTACGAAGAACCCTTCTGGCGGGCCGAAGGACTGAACGCGCAGCTGATCTCGGAAGTGGGTCCGGCACGGATGTCGAACGACAGTTGCATGCCGGACGAATCCGGCGGCCCAGGCATCATCCTCGCGTTTCTGGAGGGTGAGTCGGCTCGAGTGGAGGGCCGATGGCCGGCCGCGCAACGGGCGGACGCCCTCCGCGCGGAGCTCGGCCGCCACTTCGGGCCGCGCGCCGCCAAGCCGAGCGTGATCGTCGAGGG
>DATEWO010000146.1:0-2458 GCA_035257925.1 Propionibacteriaceae bacterium
AGCGCACTGCGCGAGCAGCTCAAGACTAGAGCTGCGAGCGTCAGAAATCGCGCGCCGCCGCACGGAGGAGAAACGAGCAGAGGCGTTCTTTCCTCTGCGAGAGACGACGACGGCGGTGGATCCAAGCGCGATGCGCGAGCAGCTCAAGACTTAGGATGACCGCCATGGTCACCGCGATCGTCTTCGTGAAAGCTGAGGTAGCGCGTATCCCCGAGGTTGCGGAGGAGATCGCCGCGCTCAGTGGCGTCAGCGAGGTCTATTCGGTGACCGGCACGATCGACCTGATCGCCATGATCCGCGTGTCCAACCATGATCAAGTGGCTGAAGTCGTCGCGGACCGGCTCAACAAGGTGCCCGGCGTCGTCAGTACCGAGACTCACATCGCCTTCCGCGCCTACTCGGCACATGATCTTGAGGCGGCGTTCTCACTTGGTGGATAGCGGTCAGCAAGACGCGACGAGTGGCCGCGTCGCGAGTGTTCCAACCATCGTTCTGATGATCGCAACGGTGGCCCTGCTCCTCGCGCTTGCCGGAGCTGCAATCGCGGCATGGGTGATCACCCGCCAACCGACCGAGGAGCCGCTTAGAATCCCCTCGGTCGCACAGGCCTACTTTTCTTGAGCTGCTCGCGCAATCGCGCGTGGAAATCCGCCTACTTCGTCGTCGCTCGCAGAGGAAAGAACGCCTCCGCTCGCTCCTCCTCAGCACGGCGGCGCGCGATTTCCCGACGCTCGCAGCTAGTGTCTCACAGCGCACCTCAAATGATCATTAACTTCAGGGTAACGGCGAGCAAGCAGACCATGATCACTCCTAGCAGGCCGACTACCTGGACCGTGGTGCGGTTGCGCCGCGGCGCGTACGCCAACACCACGCCGACCAAGGCTCCGACCAGAACACCGCCGATCAACATCAGCCAGCCAAAGCTGCGGAAGCCGATCAGAACGCTGTAGAGGATGAGCAAGACGAACAGCCCGATGTCGGCACGAACGTCCTCCCGCATCTTCTGCTTGAAGATCGCGTTGGCTGCCAGCAGACCGATCACGGCAGACGCTGCACCATAGCCACCACTTGAGTACGGGCCGAAGACGAAAAGCATGGTGGTGCCGCCCAGGCCAGCCGCGCCGTAAAGTGCCACGAATCGCCAGGCGCCTAACTCGGATTCAATCGCGCGACCGGCGATCCACAGCACCAGCAGGTTCATGAGCACGCCGAGGATCGATCCTGAGGTCAGCGCCGCCGTCAGGAATCGCCAGAACTGGCCGAGATAGATGGCCTCATTACTCATGACCAGTAGGCGATCCAGCAGCCCGCCACTGACCAGATTGAGCACCCACTCGACAGCGAGCACCGCCATCACGACTTTGGTCGCGTTGCCGCCGCCTGGCTTCAAGATCGCGCCAAACGCGGTCCGTGGGGCTCGCACTGTGGCGCGTCCCGACGCGACACAACTAGGACACTGAAAACCCACCGATGCGGGATTCATGCATTCGCCGCAGATCGGCCGTTGGCATCGCTGGCAGGAAATGCCAGTCATCCGCTCGGGATGGCGGTAGCACGGCGCAAAACCCGGCGGCGAGAAGTCCGGACCGGCGCCCGGGGTCTGAGTCACTCGGAATTGCCACCGGAATCGATCGTCACCGACTCAACGACTACCGGGTTGACCGGGCGGTCACCTCTTCCGGTCCGCACCTTGGCGATCTGGTCGACCACATCCCGGCTGGGCTGATCGGCAACCTCGCCGAAGATCGTGTGCTTTCGGTTGAGATGCGGCTGCGGCCCGACGGTGATGAAGAACTGCGAACCGTTGGTGCCCGGACCAGCGTTCGCCATGGCGAGCAGATAAGGCTTGTTGAAAACCAGGTCGGGATGAAACTCATCACCAAACGTGTAGCCCGGACCACCAGTGCCAGTCCCGAGCGGACACCCGCCCTGAATCATGAAGCCGTCGATCACCCTATGAAAGGTAAGTCCGTCGTAAAACTTGCTAGTCGTTCTCTCGCCGGTCTTTGGGTCGGTGTACTCCTTGGTGCCCGAGGCCAGGCCCACGAAGTTGTCCACGGTCTTAGGAGCTTGATCACCAAACAGCAACAACGTGATGTTGCCGTGGTTGGTGTGCAGGGTTGCCGTCTGCTGTGCCACTCGAGGCACCTTTCTGTCGTGATCATCGCGGTGGATGATCGTCTGGACTTGGTCCGGGAGCCATCCTGTCAGACCGCTCAAGATGGCGATACGGTGGAAATGCTCCACCTCGGAGCATGAGGGTTTCTCACAACGGAGGAAACGTGTCTAAGAGTTCCCGCCGCGCGGAAGCCGCCCGAAAGCAGGTTGCGCCAGCCGCCGAGGATTTCGTCCACTCGGCCGCTGATCGTGTTGGACCGCTCGTCCATACCGCAGCCGATCGAGTAGGGCCGCTCGCGCAGTCCGCCGCCACCCGAGTAGGGCCGCTTGCTGAAGCCGC
>DATEWO010000147.1:0-2130 GCA_035257925.1 Propionibacteriaceae bacterium
CTTCTGATCAGCCGTAGGACGTGCGGACCACGCGCCAGTGGATGAACAGGCCAGGCTGCCTTGTGAGCAGCCCGGTCCACCACCCGCGGAAGCGCTTGTCGGTCCGCAGCCGCTTGTATTTCCTCCCGGCCCAGCGCCTCAAGTAGGCGTTGACGCGCTTAAGGAGGGGATCGAGCGCGGTCCGGTAGTACCGGCCGTAGTAGTTGATCCACCCGGACACGATGGGGTTCAGCCACCGCGCCAGGTCGTCCAGCGACAGGTCGGTGCGCCGGTGGATCCGCATCCGGCGGAGCTCGGCGCCCTTGGCCTTGAGCGCCTCGGGGCTGATCGCCGGCAAGAACCCGGTGAAGTTCCGGCCGTTCTTGCTGCGCGCCCCCCGTGCCTGGAAGGCGTACCCGAGGAAGGTGAACGAGGTGTGCTCGTGCTCCGCCCGGCGCCGACCGTCCTTGCAGTAGACGATCCGCGTCTTCTCCGGGTGAAGCCTGAGCCCGACCTCGCTCATCCGCGCGGCGATCCCTGAGAGCACGTACTCGGCCTGGCGACGCGTCTTGCAGTGCACGACGGCGTCGTCGGCGTAGCGCTCGAACGGGCAGCCCGGGAAGTTCCGGGCCATCCAGGCATCGAACGCATAGTGCATGAACAGGTTCGCCAGGATCGGCGAGACCGCCGACCCCTGCGGGGTTCCCTTGCTTCGCCGCTCAAGGGCGCCATCGGGGTGCTCGAGCGGGGCGGCCAGCCACCGCTTCACATACAGCAGCACCCAGCGGCAGTCGGTGACCGCCTCGACCGCCTTGACCACGAGGTCCCACGGCACCTCGTCGAAGAACTTCTGGACGTCGAGATCGATCATCCAGTCGTACTTCCAGCACCGCTGCCTGCATGCCGCGAGCGCGTCGTGGGCCGACTTGCCCGGCCGGTAGCCATAGGAGTCCGGGTGGAACCTATGGTCCGCCCGTTGCTCCAGTTGCATGGCCACCACCGTCTGCGCGACCCTGTCCGCGATCGTCGGCACGCCCAGCATTCGGACCCCTGAGCCGTGCGGCTTGGGGATCTCGACCGCCCTGACCGGGGGCGGGAAGTAGGACCCCGAGCTCATCCGATTCCAGATCTTGTAGAGGTTGTCCGCAAGACCGGCCTCGAACTCCTCGAGATCCTGGCCGTCCACTCCCGGCGCGCCCTTATTGGCCTTGACCCGCCGCCACGCCTCCCAGACCATCGGCTTGGGAATCGCAAACGACTTGTCTTCGGGCCTTGGCATGTTGGTTCGCCTCCTCCCAGGGCCTCGCGGCCCCAGTTGAACGAATCGACATTCCGATCAGCCGGCCCCTTCGCTCCACCCCCACCCCAGACAGCAGGAGCTTCGCCGCTACTACGGGCCGGTCCGCCGGCGAGCGCCGCGTCGGTACTCAGTGCCTTCGGGTGTCCGCCTCGGCACGCTCCCTCTCGCGACCTTGGAGGCCTGCGACCCCGGTCGCCGTTATCGACGCTCGCCTTCTCACGTTCCGTGCCGGAGCCGCAGACCAGGCTCATGCCGCCTTCACGCCGGGCACCGCCTGGCCAGTAACCGGGACGCCCGCCAGGCTCATCACGAGAGAACAGCCAGACCCCTCGCTTTCGATGCCACCTCGATTTAGCTAACGACGCCTCAACAGCGCACGCTCAGCCCGAGAGCCCCGGGCCGGGCGCTCTCTGGAACGTCTTCCTGGTCCCCACCTGACGCGATCAAGCGCGCCTTCTCCCTGTCGCTCACCACGACGGTCTTCAGCCAACGCAGCACAGGGCGGTTTGGCGCCCTCCCCCGAAGGACGACGCCGGAGGGCCAACAAGCCTCCATCTCCAGCACAGCACCACCTATGAACGATGTCTCCTACACGACACCTCCTTCAGCGTTCGTGACACACGGCTGTCGCACAAAGGAATAGCGGTGTCCACCGCTCACAATCGCGCCTCGAAGCGATCTTGACCGACGTCATGTACGGCAGTCTCGGGGCATTCGACGGGCACGCCGGACTGATTTGACCTCCCGCGAGAGCGAGCCGTTGTTACCTCCCCACAACGAAATCCAGGCTGCCGCCGTTTGTGCAACAGCCTCGACGAGCGGGAGGCGTCTCGCGTGACGTCCCCCTCGCT
>DATEWO010000148.1:0-3807 GCA_035257925.1 Propionibacteriaceae bacterium
GGCCTCATCGACCGCCGCCGCCAGCGACCGAAGCGCCGCGTCATGATCACCACGGGCTTCGGCGATCAGCGACTGAGCGATATGCAACCGAATGCGTAGCCAGCCGATCCCTTGCTGCTCGGCGAGTTGCCAGGCGGCGTCCAGCCGACGCTCTGCCTCTTGGAGAAGAGCGGCATCAGCCGTTGCCCGGCCCTGCGCAACCAGAATTCGCAGCGGCGTAACCACAGTGGCCTCGACGCCGATCACCCCGAATCTGAGCGGACCTGGCAGCACCGTCGGATCGAGGGCGACAGCCCAAGCGAGCGCCGCCGCGCCCTCATCGACGGCGAGGCGTACCCATGCCTCAGCGGCGTCGACCAGCGGCGCCAGAACGGCGAAGGGCCCGTGCTGGATGAGAGGCCGAACGTCGGCCAGCACAGCTGCGGCAGCGGCTGTATCGCCCTCGGCCAGGTGCAGCCGGATGACGGGAAGACTTGCGAGCAACACCAGCGGCGGCGGGCTCCCGTACTCGCGCGGGGCATGCAAGCCCTCGACCGCCAACGGCAGCGCCGCCGCCACGTCGTTTTCATCGAGCAGCAGGTCGGCCATGACCGACCGTAGGCGCCGGAGGCTCGGAGGGTCGTAGTGCTCGCCTGCCCAGGCCAGCGTCGCCCATCCGGTGGCCAACGCCCGCCGATGGGCACCCCGAAGTCGTTGCACGTTGACCTGCTGAGTGACGGCTGTCACAGTACCGTTCACAAGGCCCGCTCGAGAGACCATAGCGGCCTCCGTGAACGCGTTCTCCGCTCGATCAAGCTGGCCCAGCGCAAGTGCGGCCTGCCCAAGGCTCATGTAGGCGACGCCGCGAAATGTGGCGTCGTCCGGTGCCAGGTCGGTTATTGCCTGCTCGGCCAACACGTCGACGTCCTTCGGCACTCCAGCCAGCCCCACCGTCGCCAGATATGCGCGGGTTGCGGCGACGGCGCCATGCGCTTGGCGCGCGGCCCCATCGTGGACTGCGGGCAGTGCCTGTGCGGCGGCTTCAACCCAGGCAGCGGCGGCTTCCAGTTGTACCCGGTAGATCAGGAGCCAGGCCTGCGCCAGGCACAGCAGCGGCCGGGAACGTACGACCGGCTCAGGTAGGGCGGAGAGCCAGTCGGCCAAAGCCTGGTGGATGCTCATGGTCGCAAAGATCGATGGCATCAAAGCCTCGATCCAGGTCGCCGCGTCGTCGATGGCGTCGGCGGCCAACGCATGGCCGATCGCCTCTGGCAGCAAACCTTGCCCGCCGAACCAGACGCTGGCTTGCCGATGGAGCGATGCCGCCGCGTCCGGTCCGAGCTCCCGGGCCAGCCGGCCGCGCAATGCGTCGGCGAACAGGTGGTGGTACCGATACCAGATCCGGTCATCGTCCAGCGGCACCAAGAACAGGTTGGCCCCATCCAACCCCTCCAAGAGCTGCTGGCTACTGATGTCCGCTGGCGATCCGCTAGCTGAGTCGAGGCCAGCGGCCAGCAGTGCGTCGCACAGTGGAGCGCACAGCCGGTCCAGCACGCTGGTAACAAGCAGAAAGCGTCGCACCGGAGCCGGTTGCCGCTCCAGCACCTCGGCCATCAAGTAATCGACCACCAAACGGTGGCCGCCTGTGAAGGCCTCCACAAACGCCGCTGGGTCGGTGCGATCCCGCAACGCCAGCCCGGCCAATTGGAGGCCGGCCGCCCAGCCCTCGGTGCGTTCGACTAGCGCGGCCACCTGTTGCTCCGTCAGGCGCAGCCCCATGCCACCGCCCAGGAATGCGGCCGCCTCCTCGACGTTGAAGCTGAGATCCGCTGCCCGCACCTCGACGATCTGACTGCGGGCGCGGAGCCGGGGCAAGGGAAGCGGCGGATCCTCTCGGGTGGCGATCACCAGATGGAGCGTCGCTGGCAGGTGGGTGACGAGAAACTCAATCGCGGCATGAACGGCCGGCTCTCGTACCAGGTGGTAATCGTCGAGTACCAGCACTGAAGGGGCGGGCAGGACCGCCAGGTCATTGAGCAGGCTGGTCAGCACCATTTCAGGCGGCGCCGCGGGCGGCGCATCGAGCAGCGCCAATGCCGTACGGCCGCACTCAGGAGCAACCGTCTGGAGCGAAGCGACGAGATAGCGGAGAACCTGGTGGAGCTCCTGATCACGCTCGTCGAGGGCAAGCCAGGCGACTGGGTGGTCCAGCCCAGCGACCCAGGTGGCGAGCAGGCTGGTCTTGCCGGATCCGGCCGGCGCCGACAGTAGCGAGCAACGACCCTCGTCGAGGCCGTCGTCAAGGCGAGCAAGCAACCGCTGCCGCGGCACCAGGTCCGAGCGTGGCCGCGGCACGAAGAGCTTGGTTGCCAACAACAGCCCTGCGGTGTTCTGCGCCATTCGACGAGGCGACCCGCTGGCATCGCTAGCGCTGTCGCGTGCCGTTGCCGCCGCCTCAACTATGCGCTCAGCAAGTGCCGCAGCAGCATCGGCCAGGCACTCAGGCGTAAGGTCAGCGACCGGGCCCAAGTACTTCTTGTACTGGCGACCCGCAGCCGTACGGTAGGCCACCCAGTAGGCGCCGCCGCGCTGCCGGCGCTCCTTGCGCGCGGTGTAATCCCCCGCTGGCGAACGGAACGAGAAAGACCGCGCTGAGTCGTCCGCAAGCCAGGCAAACCAGGCCGGTGAACCCACGACCACCCCAGCGGCTTCATGGGCCGAGGCCATGTGCAGCATCCCGTCCGCGACAAATGGGATACGCGTCATATCTTCGCCGCCGTCGGCCCAGACCCGCCCGACGAACCCAACGTACCCAACATCATCCTGGGCCTCGAAGATGGCTGGCCGATTCCACCCCCAGTTCCATCCTCCGGGGGACGCGGCTCTGCCTCTTGCGGCGCAACAGTGGGTGCCCTGACCACATCTCGGTCTTTGCCAACTTGGAGGAGCTCATGGACATCCCTCTTAGGGACACACAATCGGCGCACGTATCGGCAGAATCATTCGTCAAGGTGATCACCAACTACTCCCATTATCTGCGATGCCACGCTCCTCGCCGCCAGCAACGCCGCCCGCTCCGGGACTTGGACTCGAGGACGGCGCTGTGCGACTTGATCCACAGCGCCCGCATCATTCGACCGCACTACCGAACTAGCACAACGGCGGTCGGCGCGGTGAGTGACATGGCGCTCCAGGCCGTGCCATGCATCGCCATGCAGCAGGGGCGCACCGCCAAATGCCAGTGTGGGCAGCTGGTTGCTCATAACGACCATGCAGCCAGTCCACAACATCGCCGAGCCAGCACGAGGCCGATATGACCGCCCGAGACCCGTGGCCCATGCAGTACCGCATACACATCCGTGGTCATCTCGATCCATCGTGGACGCAATGGTTTGCCGAACTCGCCGTTACTCAAAAGGATGACGGTACGACTCAGCTGGTCGGGCAATTTTCAGACCAATCGGCCCTCTATGGGCTCCTTGCCCGACTACGCGATCTGGGCGCGACGTTGCTAATGGTCGCCCAGATACCAGCCAGCGGAGCCGAACCAGTACCTGATGCGTCGTCGTGGACACCTGTCAGCGATGGAGGCGGCGCACCGCGGCACTGACATGATGCGGCCAGCCGACCTGCCTGCCTGACCGCTTGCCTGCCCACCATCCGCGTTCGCTGGGATTTGGGCCCCAGATTGGGCCGAAGTTCGGCGCTCTGAACTCCTTCCGTGCCATCCGGACCGGATACGCCGGGCACGGCCCGTCTGACGCTCAGTTCTGTCCGTGTGAGGGCGCTGAGGAAGCCGCGTCAGCGGGCCTGCTGTCACCCCACTGT
>DATEWO010000149.1:0-4224 GCA_035257925.1 Propionibacteriaceae bacterium
GTCCGGAGCAGCCGCCGTGCAGGATCTGCTGGCGTTCAGGTGTGATGGGTGATCTTGCTCGGCTGGTGGCGCACTCTGATCGCTATCTCTCGCTGATCTGTGGCCCAGGGCAGGAGCCAGGGCGAACAGACGCCCTGCAGCCGTTGATCAACTGCAAGCCCGGTGGCCTGTTCTGCGGTCTACTTCCACGTGCCCGCACGCCACCACTCCTTGAGCAACTCCCGGCATCCGTAAGCCGACCCTCTAGCAGTCGTCCGGACAAGGAACGTCTGGTGGGATCCCCCTGCCTCTCGCCGTCTCCAACGACCTAGGCCCACTGTGGTCATGGAGTCTGAGATTGAGGAGACATGACCGCACGATCCGTTGCCTGGGACAGTGGGGAAGCTATTCCTGGAACGTATTTCCGGCACATGATCAAGCGGACCGACGCCGGCGGGCGGCTCTCGAGCCAGTCAGCAGTACTGCAACCCGGCGCGCTGGCCGCTCCTCACTCCCACAGAGACGAAGACGAATTCACCTTCGTCTTCCGAGGGCGCGTCGGCGGTCGTGTAGGCGAAAACGACGTGGTGGCCCTCGCCGGCTCAGCTCGGACGCCAGACCTAGCCGACCCAACCGGTTGCCACCGTTTCCGGGCGCGATGAGCACGGCCATGTCCATGGCTGAAGCCGAGCTCGGAGGCACGAACCAGGCACTTAACACCAGTCCGTCCGACGTGCGCAAAGTGATGTCGCGAGCACCCTCGATCACGTCGCCGGCAGGCGGGACCGCTGTCGAGTCCGGGAAGTAGATCAGCTGCCGCGCAGCGCCGTCAACATGCGACAGCCAATCCCACGAAGCACACGGTCACTAGCCCGAGCACAATCCCTCTCCGGAACCGCCCTTGCTTGACCATTCCTCATGGTGTCCCTGAGACGTCGTCCCGGCAAACCCTCAAACGGAATCTCAGTTGCAGACCGCCTCACTCGGCCAGCAGACTGCTGTGTCCTTAGGCGATTGTGAGCCATCTTCGGTAGCTCGCGGACGTCGAACCCGAGCTTGCGGGCGAGCGCGATTGGATGAGACCCGAGCGTGGTGCGTGTTTCAGCTGATCCTGGGGATCTGGCCGACTTGGGAATGACTCCCTGCCGGAGGCCGTTGTAAAACACCTACGCAACGACGCGCTCTGATCTGACATCTTGACGGCTTCGACCGCCGTTGCTACCGCGAAGGTCCCCAAACATGACCACCGATACATCCACACTGCCCCGGCGCGCCCTCGTAGAGCGCGACGACTCGGCCACATCTACGCGTCGAGAGTCGCCGTTAGGAACCGACCGCCGCCGCTCGGCCGCTCGGCCTCCCGGGACGAAGCGCCGCGGCGGACATTTGCTCCGCATGCTGCTGCCTGACGAGAGCCAGCAGCCAGCTTCTGATCCCTTGCTCCTGCTCGGTCCCAATGGCGGACCGCTCTGGACGTCCCGCACCCAGTAGTAGCCGTCCAGGGTTCCAGACCGTCCCCGTCCATTGGCGTCACTGTGCCGTAGGTGGACGGGCTTCGGACGCAGGCAGTTCCCCACACCCCAGATCCGGCGAGTAATCTTGTGCACCCGCCGCGGACGGCTGGAGGCGTGCGTCGATGCAGGGCCGGGAAGCCGAGCGGCCAGCGCGCCGCACGGCATCACCTGACACACTCGAGGACCATGGAAGGAACCGATGAACCCCGACACCATCGTCCTGATTCACGGCTTCTGGGTAACCCCACGCAGTTGGGAGAACTGGAAGGCGCATTACGAGCAGCAGGGCTACCGCGTGCTGACTCCGGCCTACCCGGGTTTCGAGGTCGAGGTCGAGGCCCTCAACGCCGATCCGACCCCGATCGAGAACCTGTCTGTGCCGGCCGTCATCGACCACCTCACCGAGGTGATCGGTGGGCTGGAGCGGCCGCCGATCCTGATGGGCCACTCGGCTGGCGGGGTGTTCACCCAGCTCATGCTGGATCGCGGTTACGGCGCGGTAGGCGTGACACTCGACTCGGCGCCCACCGAGGGCGTGCCCGTAGTGCCGCTGTCGCAGCTCAAGTCGACCTTCCCGGTACTGCGGGAGATCGGGCGCAAGAAGGCTGCCGGGTTCACCTTCGAGCAGTGGCGCTACGCGTTCACCAACACCTTCACCGAGGAGGAGTCCAGGGCGCTGTACGAGCGCTACCACATCCCGGCGTCGGTGCGGGTGCTGTGGGGCAGTGCGCTGGCCACCCTGGAGCCCGGCCACCAGGACACCTTCGTCAACTATGACAACGACGACCGGGCGCCGCTGCTGTTCATCTCCGGCGGCGAGGACCATCTCATGCCGCCCAGTGTCCAGCGCTCCAACGCCAAGCGTTACAAGTCCAATACGGTGACCGAGGTAAAGGAGTATCCCGGCTACGCCCACCTGCTGCCTGCCCAGAAAGGCTGGGAGCAGATCGCCGACGACGCCCTGGCCTGGGCCGTCGAGCACGCGCGGTAGCGATGTGTGCCCCAGCCCAGGATCACCCACATCGACGGGTCGAGAGGATCGGTCAACGGAACGCTGAGCGGGCTTGGGCCCGCCGCACCGTTCGGCGCCTAAGAGCGCCGGGCGACCCAATGGAATGAGTTGGACCATTTCCTAATAGCTGCTTTCACATCGACCGAAACCACCCTGCAGGACATCCTCGATGCCGCTCGGTCGCTGTCACCGGTTTTCGACGCGGTCACCAAGCCCGTTGCTGTCGCGGCAACGTTGCAGAAGGAGTCGTAATGCCGCGGCTCGCTAGCGGTCGTCCGCTTGCGCTGCTCGGATCTGGCTGAGCCACTCTGTGCCGAGCTGGCGCCCGTTGGGGAATTGGTCGCCTCGGTCCCAGCGCCATGTTGTGATCATCGCCAGCACGAGGATCCGGCACTCGCGCAGCAAGTCCTGATTGATACCCGGATAGTGCTCGCTGACTTCTTCGGGCGCATGGGCAAGGTCGAATTCCACAGGGCCGCGGCAACACGTCTCGAGGTCTATGAACAGCAGCCCGTTCTTCGTGGTGAGCAGGTTGCCCGAGTGTGGCTCGCCGTGCAGCAACTGCTCGACACCGCCGCGCTCGCCGATCCCTCGTCTCAGACTTCGTAACGTGTCGCCGAGCAGCTCCCGGTCCGCGTCGGCGAGCGCCGGTGTGTCGTTGCGGCTCGCCACCAGCTGTTGAGCCGAGTCGACTCGATCGGTGAAGTGCGGCGTCGCGAGATCGAGCTCACGCATGCCGGCATGCAGCCGCTCGAGTGCAGTGGCGTAGTCGGCTGGTGAGACCTCTCGAGATGTCACGGCTTCGTAGTAGGTCCACAGCGTGACCACGAAGCCATCCCGCTCATAGACGCGTGGCTGCACTCGAGGCTCAAGAGCAGCCACAGGACATCCGGATTCGACGAGCCGTTGAGCAAGCTCGAGTTCGAACTGTGCGACCTGATGCGCTGCAGGTGCCACCCGGGCCAGGACGTCACATGGCAGCAGACGCAGGGTGAGCTTGTTCGAGTCATGCAGAACGATCGCCGCATCGGCTGGCAGGCCAAGTGATGAGGCGGTCGACTTGGCCGCAGCCACCGCACGGGGGACCTCTGACGCCTGCATCGTCGCGCCGAACCTCTCCCTGCAACGCTGTCCCGGGACTCCAAGCGGTGCAGCACCAACGCCTCGGCACCATACCAAGTTGTCCATCGGCCGCATCTGTCAATTCGTGTCACATAGGGACCCTCAAACGACCGTACGGCTGGGACTGCACGCGCCTCGACGACGTTGACGTCCACGAACCTGGATACATGGGGTCCTCGCCACAAATCTGATCAAGATCAGCGCTCTGCCGAGCTACTACTCCACTGCGTAGATCAGTGACAGTTCAGCAGCTGGGGGCGCTCCTGACAGGCATCGATCTACTTCGGGTCGCACTGGCAGCCATTCCATGAGCAGAAGCCAGACCGTGACGCCAAGCGGTGCGGCAAATCGGATCGCTTGCGACTATCCGCCGCAGCATGGCCTTGCCCGCCGTGCTGGTCCATCGCGGTAGCCCCGGCGGCTCGGCGAGAGGCAGGGCTAGGTCGCTGGTCCGCGCTCAATCCCAGGAGAGCAGAGCGCCGCGCGCATCGAAGGTGGCCCTGGGCCCCCAGGTAATCTCCCAGCGGTTGCCCTCCGGATCGGCGATGAACGCAGAGCGCCCGCCCCACGACCGGTCGGTCGCGGCGGCCACCGGGG
>DATEWO010000150.1:0-8277 GCA_035257925.1 Propionibacteriaceae bacterium
CGGAGCCGCGGCACGAATTGGAACGGGCCGATCAGTAAGGCGAGCATGCCGCTGAGCACATGCACGCCGAGGGCGAACTCGTGCTGCAGGTAGGGCTCCAGCTGCTGAGGGAAGTAGACCTCGGGGTCGAATGTCAGGTACCGCGACACGATGACGGTAATAGTGACGCAGGCCAAAGTCATGATCACCCAGCCTGGTCCGGCCAGCCGGCGGGCGACGCGGCCGTGCGGCCGGGCACGGTTGGGGGTGCTGCGCTGGACGGTGCTCAGGTTGGTGCTGGTCTCGGTATTGATGTTCATCACCAGTCCTTTCCTTGATGATCACGACGCTAGGCAGATATCGAGGAGACCGCGTCGTCGCAGGTGCGGATTTGCACTCCGACCAGCCGACGATTTCGATCTCCTACCTCAGTAGGAGGCGGCGTCTGACCAGCTGGGGTACGTTCACGGCGTGAGCCGAGTGGGACTACTCCTGCGCGAACACGGATTCGACGTGCTGATCGTGATCGCAGCGATCGAGATGGCGTTCGAAGTCGCGCTCAGATACGGCGCGCCGACCGGGCCAACGACCCCAAAGTGGTTCGCAGCGACGGCAACCGCGCTCATCGCGATGCCGCTGCTGGCCCGGCGGCGCTTCCCGTTCGCCGCACCCGTGTCGGTTTGGGGGCTGGCGGCGGCGCTCTCCTTCGTCGATGGACGTCTGGTTGGATTCACGACTACCGCGTCGGTCATCGGTCTGGTAGCGGCATATCTGCTGGGGAACCTTCGGGACAAGATGCTCGGCCGCGTCGGGCTCGCCGTCGTGCTCATCGGGGCAGTGATTGTCATGTACAACAACCCGAGTCACAGCACGGGTGGGCTCGTCGTCCTCCCTGCGATGTTCTTGATCGGCTGGCTCGCCGGCTTCGCACTGCGCGAGCGCTCGACACAGGCCGAAGAGGCGGAGGACCGGGCAGCCCGGGCGGAGCAGGAGCGTGCTGCGGCGGCCCGCATCGCCGTCGCGGAGGAGCGCGGGCGGATCGCGCGCGAGCTTCACGACGTGGTCGCACACGCCGTGAGTGTGATGGTGCTTCAGGTCGGTGCTGTACGGCACCGGTTGCCGCAGTCGCTAACCGAGGACAAGGACGCGCTGATTGACGTCGAGAAGGCGGGCCGTGCGGCGTTGGCCGAGATGCGCCGTTTGCTCGGCGCCATGCACGACGGCGGAGATGTCGAGCTCGCACCCCAACCTGGCCTGGACAACCTGGATGCCCTGGCCGAGCGGGTCAGCAGGGCCGGCTTGCCAGTTCACCTCCAGGTGGAAGGCGAGATCGTGCAGCTTCCGCGTGCGGTTGAGCTTTCCGCGTATCGCATCGTGCAGGAAGGGCTGACCAACTCCTTGAAGCATGCACAGGCCAGCCGTGCCGACGTCACCGTCCGCTACCGAGCGGAAGATCTGGAGCTCGAGGTACGGGACGATGGCGTCGGCACTTCCAGCAGCGACGGGCTCGGTCACGGCCTCGTCGGCATCCAGGAACGGGTCAAGATCTATGGCGGTGAGATGTCAGCAGGAGCCGGATCCAGGGGCGGTTTCGTGCTCAACGCGCGCCTCCCGCTGGAAGGTCAGCGGGCATGACCATTCGGGTGCTTGTCGCCGACGACCAGTCGATGGTCCGCGCCGGCTTCCGCATGCTGCTTTCGGGTGAGGACGATATCGAGGTCGTCGCTGAGGCGAGCAACGGGCTAGAGGCCGTTGACCAGGCAGCACGCTTTCACCCCACCGTCGTTCTGATGGATATCCGAATGCCCCAACTCGACGGGCTCGAAGCGACCCGCCGCATCCTCGCCAGCGACAACACCGCGCGGATCTTGATCTTGACGACGTTTGATCTTGACGAGTACGTCTACGAGGCGCTCCGCGCCGGCGCCAGCGGCTTCGTACTCAAGGACGATCCTCCGGAACAGCTGCTTGCTGCGATACGGGTTGTTGCCGATGGGGAGGCTCTGCTCTCTCCGGCCATCACCAAGCGTGTGATCAAGCAGTTCACGCGGATGCCGGGCCCGGAACCGCCGCGACAGCTCAATGAGCTGACGGAACGCGAGCTGGATGTCTTCCGGCTGGTCGCACGTGGCCTGTCGAATGCCGAGATCGCGCGCGAGCTCTACATCAGTGACACGACCGTGAAGACCCACATCACCCACATCCTGATGAAGCTCAATCTTCGAGACCGGGTCCAGGCGGTGGTACTCGCGTACCAGACCGGGCTCTTCGACGCCAGCTGAGTGCGTGATGGGGAAGGGATCTGCACCCGTAGGACCGGGACAATGCTGCGGTGGGCGAACTCGTCGTAGTGACAGGACCACCGGGGGCCGGCAAGTCCGTAGTGTCAGAGGAGCTGGCCAAGAGGTGGCAGCCGAGCGCTCTGGTGGCTGGCGATGCGTTCTTCGGCATGATCAAACGGGGCTACGTCCTGCCCTGGCTGCCTCAGGCCCGCCGCCAGAACACCGTGATCATCGAGGCGGCTGCAGCCGCTGCCGGCAGGCTGTGCGACATTTGCTCCGTTGTCTATGACGGCGTCCTTGGCCCTTGGTTCTTGCCGACGTTCGTACGCGCAACTGGCCTGACCAACCTGCATTACGTGCTCTTGTTACCTCCGCTTGAGATCTGCCTCGAGCGCGTTCGCGGTCGAGTAGGTCACGGTTTCACGGACCTGTCAGTCACCCGCGATCTGTATCAGCAATTCGCCGACGCCCGGGTCGATCACCGACACGTGATCACCCGAGCCGACTCTGATCCGACCCGGCTTGCCGGGCTGATCGATGGACAGCTTGGCGACGGCGTCTTCGGTTACTCACCTTCTTGATAATCGGCGAGCACGATAGAAAGCATCAGCTGCTCGTGTGACCAGAGTGGTTGGGGTGTCGGCTCGACCCCAGCGGCCCGGAACGCCGATCAGACCCAGGCTGCCGATAGCGTGTGGAACGTACGGTGTGCTGGTCAGATCATGGTCTCGCGGCTCGAGTCCGAGCAGTACGCGGATCAGCAGCAGCGGTGTGCCGGCCGCCCATGCCTGCGGGGAGCAGGCGGTCGGGTATTCCACGGGAAACTCCGTCAGCGAGCGGGGATAGCCGGCGAAGACTTCCGGTAGTCGATGATCGAAATAAGCGGCCGCCTCGAACATGCCGAGAGCGATCCGCCCGGCCTCCTCACGACGCTTGTACCGGGCCAAGCCGGCGGCAATGAGGCTGTTGTCGTGCGGCCAAACCGTGCCGTCGTGATAGCCGAGCGGGTTAAACGCCGGCTGCCCCATCGCCAGCGTGCGCACACCCCAGCCACTGAAGAGCAGGTCGCCCATCAGGTGTTCGACCACCGAGTCCACTTTGGAGTCGTCGACGATTCCACTCCACAGCAGATGGCCCATGTTGGAGGCGAGGGTCGGCACCTGGTGTTTCTCTCCGTCCAGTGCGAGTGCGAAGAAGTCGTCGCCGGCAACCCAGAAATCGGCATTGAAACGGGTCTTGAGCTCGGCTGCGTCACGTTCCAAACGGTCCGCCGTGGCGGTGTCGTGCCACACCTCCCGCGCCAGCCGAGCGGTACGGATCCGGGCGTCGTAGGCATAACCCTGCAGCTCGCATGTGGCTAGGGGCAGGCTGGCCGGCTGCCCGTCGGGATGCACTATCGAATTCCACGAGTCTTTCCAGCCCTGGTTTGCCAGACCGCTGTTGACGTTGCGGCGTTGATATTCCAGGTACCCATCGCCGTCCAGATCCCCGTGGTGTTCCAGCCAGTCCAGCGCCGCTCGCGCGTGCGGCTCCAACTCAGCCACCAGGTCGGTGTCGCCGGACCACCGTTGGTACTCGTCAAGCAAGATCAAGAACAGTGGTGTGGAGTCGGCCGACCCGTAGTACGGGGACTGTGGCCAGTCCTGGAAGTAGCTGAGTTCACCGAAGCGCAGCTCGTGCAGGATCTTGCCTGGCTCCGCGTCCCGGAAGTCGTCCCACACCTTCGCCTGCCGCCGGGCGAGCACCTGCAAGGTGGCCGAGGCAAGCTGTGGAACGAACGGCAGCGCCTGGTAGCTGGTGATCAAGCTGTCACGCCCAAACACGGCCATGAACCAAGGCAGCCCGGCCGCCGGAATGGCTGCGCCTTCGGGAAGTGCCTGGGCATGCAAGCGCAGGGCGGCGAGGTCGCGGAGGCTGCGCTCGTAGGTGTGCCGGAGGCTGTCCCAGCTGGCCCGCACTTCCGGTGCGGCTTCGAGCCAAGCGTCCATCTGGTCACGGTGACTGATCACCTGCGGGCGCCTGATCTCCGAAGAGGGCAGCCCGCCTACGGCGGCAGGCTCCGCGTGTGGTGCCACGGACTCGAATGAGACCTGCAGGGTTCGGGACCAGGACTCCGCGGGGCCGAGCCGCAACAGGAACTCCGCCGCACCCTGACTTAGCCGCGCGCCTTCGGCGTTGACAATGGTGCGGCGTTCGAAGTCTTCCCGCTGATAGATCAGCTCGACTTGCTGGCTGTCGACCCGCCGAGAGACGGTGCCCTTCTTCGTCAGTTGTTTGTCCTTGACCTCGAACAGGTCGGCGAAGTCAGCGTCAAAGTTCATCGAGAGCTCGACGACCATCTCCTCGCGACCGGAGTTGATCACAGTGAGCTTCTCCTGCAGATCCTCTCCAGTGCCCTGGCCGAGCGTGCGTTCCCGGATCACTGACAGGGTGGGATTCTGATACACCGTGCTGCCCGGCCCGGCAAGGAAGAAGGTGGCGGACGGATAGCCCGAAGCGCCGTTCGACAAGGGGTCAAGTCTCTCGCCGTCGATGGTGAGTTGCCAGCGAGAGAGGTGGCGCATGTCGCGGTAGAACAGCCCGAATACCTCATCCGGGTCTGGTCCAGCGTCACCGACCACGTCACTGACCATGAAGGTGCTGCCTTCGAGGCAATTGATCTGCGGAGCCCTCACGCAGCCCACCATGACACAGGTTTCTCGGTACGACAGGCCCCTAAGCCCGAACTCCCACTGCGCGCTGGTTACCTGCACTTCGCGTTAGTCCCAACCACCGCGAAGTGCAGCAAAAGTAACGCGAAGCGCGCGCCTTCGACCGGGCCCAGAGTGTGGTGCTCTTGGAAAGAACTTGTCTTCGCAACTGCTCCTCAGCTACACGACGCCGCAGTTATCAGCCACGGGTCAGCCGCTGTATTGCACGGACTGCCGACCTGGCCGACAGCAATTGATCGTATGCAGGTCACACGAAGTGGGGCCAACGCAGCGGGAAGACAGACGTAGGGTGGTGGGTTGTGACGCGTCGTGGGTGGCTTCTCTTCGCCACCCTCAGTGTGTGCTGGGGTATCCCCTACCTCTTCATCCGGATCGCCGTAGCTGATCTTGATCCGCTGATTGTCGCATTCGGCCGGACCTCTCTTGGTGCTCTGTTGCTGCTTCCGATAGCCATCCGGGCAGGGGCGCTCAAGCCATTGTTGCCGTACTGGAAGATCCTGCTGATCTACACCGCGGTCGAGATCATTGGACCGTGGTGGCTGCTCGGACACGCCGAGACTCGCCTCAACAGCTCGACCACTGGGTTGATCATCGCCGTCGTTCCGATCGTGGCGGCGATCATCCTGACCATCATGGGAGATGACCGCCTAGGTGCCCGGCGGATCTCCGGCTTGGTGCTCGGGCTGGTAGGCGTCGCATTTCTGGTCGGCATCGACGTGGAGGTCAGTGACTTCATATCGATCGGTCAGCTGCTGCTCGTGGTGATCGGCTACGCGATAGGTCCGATCATCATCAGCCGCAGGCTTGCAGACCTGCCATCGCTCGGGGTCGTTACGGCATCCTTGCTGATCTCAGCGGCAGCATATGCGCCGTTCACCCCGCTCGTCTGGCCCGACCGCTGGACCGCACCGGCGGTTGGATCAGTGGTAGTGCTTGCCGTGGTCTGCACGGCCATAGCGTTCATGGTGATGTTCGCTCTCGTGGCCGAGGCCGGACCCGCCCGAATGACCTTGATCACTTACGTCAACCCCGCGGTGGCCATCCTTCTCGGGGCGATCGTCTTGGATGAGCCGCTGACCATCGGCTTGGCGATCGGCTTCCCGCTGGTGATCCTCGGTTCGGTGCTCGGGACTTGGCGCAGCGCTCCACCACCGCCCGACGCGACGGGTGCTAGTGCCGACCCGGTCAGCCAAACCAGCGATCCGCGGTTGCGCTGAGAGTACGCCCGCCTACCTGACCGACGTTTGCTGCCTCTCAAGACGGCAAACAGGCGTCGAATGCCAGATCTGACCCCTTGTTAGCCGTCCAGAGACGGCAAACGTCAAAAGTCAGCGTCGCTCTTCCAAGGTCGTTAGGAGTCCTATAGAGTTGTGCCCTATGCGGGCCAACGATCCCCTGCCGCCCGATGAGCCGCTTGACAGGCGGGTGACCACCGGCCTGGCCAAGATCGGAATCGCCCTTAAGCAGCAGGCCTGGGCCGAGGCCGGCGGCCGCGGTCTGACCCCGACCCAGGGCCAGGTGCTAGCACTGCTACGGGCCAATCCGGACGGCCTGCGCCTGGGGGCTCTGGCAGAACAGCTCGGCGTCACTGCCGCCACCACTTCCGACAGCGTCACGGCACTGCAACGCAAGGGCCTGGTCGCCAAGAAACCGACCGCGGGAGACGGCCGTGGTGTGGCCGTTGTGCTCACTGCGAACGGCAGCCGCGAGGCGGCCGCAGCCGCTGCGTGGCCCGACTTCTTGTTGGAAGCGGTCGACGAGCTTTCGACCGCTGAGCAGGCCGCCTTCCTGCGCGCGCTGGTCGCAATGATCCGCACGCTTCAAGAGAAGGGCCGGATCCCGGTAGCCCGCATGTGTGTATCCTGCCGCTTCTTCCGGCCCTTCCAGCACGACGATCCTGTGCGCCCGCATCACTGCGCCTTCGTCGATGCGCCCTTTGGCGACGGCGAGCTGCGCTTGGACTGCCCAGACCACCGCACTGCACCCGACGACCAAGCCGCCGACAACTGGCAGACGTTCCGAGCCCCAACCGCACCAAGGTCAAGGAGGACCCCATGATCGAGACCGACATCCCCGGCTACACCTACGGAACCGACGCTGTGCCCCGCTCGCCCGTAAGCCTGGACGAGCTGCAGCTGCTGCAGTCGACCCTGCTGCTGGGCGAGGATGACCTCACCGCGCTGCGCCGCTCCGCTGACCTGCTCGCTCCGCAGGTAGAGGCCATCCTCGACGTCTGGTACGGCTTCGTCGGCGCCAACCCTCATCTGCTGGCCGCCTTCACGGGCCCTGACGGCCAACCTAACCAGGCGTACCTGGCTGCCGTGCGGCGGCGGTTTGGCCGGTGGATTCTCGACACCGCCCGGGCCGAGTTCGACCAAGCGTGGCTTGACTACCAACAGGAGATCGGCGTACGCCACACTCGCAGCGGCAAGAACCGCACCGACGGCGTCCAAGCCGCCGACCATATCCCGCTGCGCTACGTCCTCGCCCTACTCGTACCGATTACGACCACCCTGAAGCCATTTCTGGCTGAGGGTGGGGCGACGCCGGATGAGGTGGAGGCCATGCACCAGGCCTGGGTCAAGGCCGTCCTGCTCCAGGTGATCCTCTGGAGCCAGCCGTACGTCCGCGACGGCGACTTCTAAGATTCAGGCCCCGCCGGCTCCTGCGGCCCGGCCGGTTCGGTCGGGTCGGCGTCCGGCGGGTTGTCCCTGAACGCTTCCCGCGCCGCCTCCCGGGCCTGGTCGATAGCGTCCTGGGAGCGTTGCAGCGGTTCCGTGCCGACGTTGACAGCCTCGGTGTCGGGATCTGGGTCGGTGTCTTGTCCAGAGTTCATGACCATGGGTATACACCGTCGCGCGCGGGGCCCATAACGGTGTCGAGGAGAGCTCGTGATGCGGCACTGTGGCGAGTGGCTGCCGAATCACTCCGGAACGAGTTCGATCCAGTTGCGGACATCGTCGGCTGTCTCGGTGTCGGCGAGCTCGGGATGATCTGTGGCGACGTGGGCCAGTGTGAGTGCGATGACCTCATCGTCACCTCGGCCGCGGGCGATATAGCCGCATTCGCATCGGACCTGCCTGAGCATGAGAACTCCTCTCAGCACACCCACATTTAATCCAAGTACGACCAGTAGGCAATGCTGAAGCAATGCAGGAATCGGCCCGGGTGCAGCTGTGCGGGACATTCGCCGTGGAGCTGTTGGGCCGGCGGGTCGACAACATGCTCCCGGGGCGTCAAGGTCGCGTGCTGCTCGCTTACCTCGTACTGTCTCGGCTGCAGCCCGCCTCCCGAAATGAGTTGAT
>DATEWO010000151.1:0-2501 GCA_035257925.1 Propionibacteriaceae bacterium
GACTATCCGGCCATGCTGGCGATGATGACCGACGGTCGGCTCGATCTCAGAGAGCTGATCGCCGAACGCATTCCGCTCGAGAAGGCGGGCGCGGCGATGATGGCCATGGACAACCCGGTGGCGGCGCGTGCCGGGATTACCGTCGCCGTCCCCGATGCCAGCGGTTGATCACCCAGCACCGCACGATGAGGTCCGCCTCGTAGTCCAGTGGGGGAGGAAAAGCCCACGAAGGTTGCCATACCGACGATCCTGCCGCCGATCGCGCTGATGCGCCCGCTGTCAAAGGTCGCAGTCGTCGACAACTGCCCAAGCAGATGAGCCAGCGCCTCGACATCGTTGGGCGATACGGCATTGAGCGGTTCCACCACGACTGACTCACTCACAGTGCACGCTACTCAGTCGGAGTCGGGTGAGCCGAAGGCTGGCACGGGCCGGTACCCGGTCCGGCTGGGCGCTGATGACTTAGACGGCGGTGTGTCAGTCCGACCCATCGCGGGCGCGCCCGTAGCGCTCATAGATCACGCGCGAGCCGAACGTCCTGGTCTCGACCAGGTCCAGCGGGACGTCTTTGGTGACCGGCGGCAGGAACCGCGTGCCGCCACCGACGACGACCGGATGGCGGAACATGCGCAGCTCGTCGACGAGGCCGAGCTCGATCGCTGCCGCAGCCAGGCCGGCGCCGCCGATCGAGACGTCCTTGTCAGTCGCGTCGAGCGCCGCGGCGGCCTCATCGGCCACCGACGCCTCGGCCAGCCGGGCGTTGCCCTGGACGCTGTCGAGCGTGCGGCTGAAGACGACCTTCGGGATTGCGCACCAGACGTCGGCGAACGCCGCCCGCAGCTCGGTCTCGCGCAGCGACGGATCCGTCTCCCACACCAGCATCGTCTCGTAAAGCCTGCGGCCGAGCAGATAGCCGCCGAGCTCGCGGACTTGCGCGGTGTGGAAACGAAACAGCTCTTCGCTCGGGACCGTCCACCCGAACTCGCCCTCCCGGTCGGCGATGAACCCGTCCACCGAGACGCTCATTGAGTAGATCAGCATGGCATGAAGTTCCTCGCACCGGAGTGACGGACGAAGATCGCGATGACGTTCACCATTGAGCTGGACACCTGGTTCTCCTACCTTCTGCAATCTGCTCTGCCACCAGCTAGTGACCGATCGCGACACAACACTCACCGTCGTGGGCGGTCGAAGCGATCGTACGGCCAGATGCAGGTCCCCAGAACTCAGCACGTTTCCGGATGTCGAGAATGTGGTGCTGGCTCCGTCCTAGGTACACCAGTGGCCACGACAGGCCGCCCGACGAGGAAGGAGAACCACCATGACGATTCAGCGGATGGACAACGTCGGCATTGTTGTCGATGACCTTGAGGCTGCAATTGCGTTCTGCGCGGAACTCGGCATGGAGCTGGAGGGTAAGGCGCTGATCGAGGGACGTTGGGCGGACCGCACCGTCGACTCGACGGCGTCCGCAGCGAGATCGCGATGATGCGGACCCAGGACGGCCACGGCCGCCTTGAACTGACGAAGTTCCACACGCCGACGGTCGCTGAGCCCGCAGAACGCACCGGCGAACACGCTGAGCATTCGTTGCATCATGTTCGCCGTCGACGACATCGAGGATGTCGTTGCCCGGCTGCGCACTCACCGCGCCGAACTCGTTGGCGAGCTGGCGCAGTACGAGGACATCTACCGGCTCTGCTACGTACGCGGCCCGGAGGGGATCATGGTCGCGTTGGCCGAGCAGCTCAGCTACCGGCCCGTGGCGGCCGACTTGCCACCAAGAGAACGATCCGCTGAATGGACCAAGGTACGACAACAGGAGGAATAACCGTG
The DNA here is from genome assembly GCA_035257925.1 of Propionibacteriaceae bacterium. Classification (GTDB taxonomy): domain Bacteria; phylum Actinomycetota; class Actinomycetes; order Propionibacteriales; family Propionibacteriaceae; genus Microlunatus. The sequence goes on from DATEWO010000151.1 coordinate 1,837, forward strand.
CAACCGAACGAGATCACCGAGGTTCTGAACCGACCGATCAGTCAGGAACTGTTGGCTCGCGACGTGACCCGCTTGGCCTACGTCGCCAAGGACGGCACACCGCGGAACGTCCCGATCGGGTTCACCTGGAACGGCTCGGAGATCGTCATGTGCACTTCGAAGAACGCTCCGAAGCTTCAGGCCTTGAGCGAGAACCCGATGGTCGCCCTGACGATCGACACCGAAGTGCACCCGCCCAAGATCTTGCTCATCCGGGGTCGGGCCGAGCTGGACTTCGTCGATGGCATCCCGGACGAGTATCTCCAGGCGAACAGCAGCTACGAGATGACGCCCGAGCAACGGGTCGAGTGGGAGGCGGAGGTGCGTTCGCTCTACCGCGACGGCATGGTCCGGATCGTTGTGACCCCGACGTGGGCGAAGCTGATCGACTTCGAGGCGACGCTGCCGAGCGCGGTCGAGGAGCTGATCCGGCAGCGGGAGGAGCGTCAGCGCGGCTGAGCGGCGCGCGGTCGCTCCCGTCGGTGGATCGACCGCGAATGGCGCGAGGGCCAGGATGCGGTCGGCGGCTCAGGTTTGCCCAGCACGCAGCACCGCCGCGAACTCCCGACCCGGCGTGGGGTCGACTCCGAAGCGCTCGGCGTAGCGTTCGTGGATCTCCTCCCACG
>DATEWO010000152.1:0-2411 GCA_035257925.1 Propionibacteriaceae bacterium
ATCGACGCTCTGTGGGGTGACGATCGGCCGGCCAACGCTGGTGGCGCGCTTAATGCGCTGATCTCCAAAACCAGAGCAGTGGTCGGTGGGGATGTGCTCCGGGGGCGTACTGAGCTGATCTTGGCACTCCCCGAGCCGGCACGCGTCGATGTTGAGGCCGCTTTGTCAATGCTGCATGCCGCGGAGTCGGCGGTGGCTATTGGCGCCTGGCGACGGGCCTGGTCACCTGCCTTGGGCGCCTTGATAGTCGCGCAGCGGACATTCTTGCCAGAGGCCGAGGAGGAGCCATGGGCGGAGGTGTGGCGTCGCCGCCTCGCCGATGTCCGGGTGCGCGCACTCGAGTGCTACGCCAGAGCCTGTCTGGGAATCGGGGGCACCGAGTTACCAGCCGCGGAGCGCGCCGCTCGTGAGCTCGTCGAGACGGCCCCGTTCCGAGAGTCAGCACATTTGCTGCTGATGCGCACACTTGCGGCGAGGGGAAATGTGGCCGAGGCGCTCACGGCGTATCAGCGCCTCCGAATCCTGCTACGCGATGAACTGGGGGTTGACCCCAGCGAGGCCGTGCAGGACGCGTACCTGCGCCTCCTCGGCTAGCTCACCACAAGGTTTCCCCAACGTTTCACCAACGCTTCGACAACGCCGCCACAACTATGCCGGCGAATGCTTGAACCATGACAACAACAAGCAGTCCAACCAGCGACCAGTTAGCGATTGATGATCTTGCCGGAGTCGTCATCGACACACAGATCAGCGACGAGAACCTTGAGGAGTTCCGCCTGACGATCCGGGGGGACGTGCTCACGCCCGACGATTCGGGATATGCGACGGTCCGCTCGGTGTACAACGCGATGCATCCGGGCAAACCGGCGCTGGTCGTCCGGCCCACAGGCACCGCAGACGTGATCGGCGCGGTCAATTTTGCCCGCGAGAACGGACTTATCGTTGCGGTTCGCGGGGGCGGTCACTCGGTCGCGGGACTCTCCAGTGTCGATGGCGGCCTGCTCCTCGACCTGGCCCGGATGAATGCCGTTGATGTCGACCCGGAGGCGCGGACTGTGCGCGTCCAGGGTGGAGCACTCGTCGGCGACATGGACCACGAAACCCAAGCCTTCGGGCTCGTCGCGCCGTGCGGCATCATCTCCGACACCGGCGTAGCCGGGCTCACGCTCGGCGGTGGAGAGGGATGGGTTCGCCGCAAATACGGGTTGTCGATCGACAACCTGTTGTCCGCCCAGGTGGTTTGCGCTGACGGTCAGGTGCGCACAGCATCGGCGGATACGAACCCTGATCTGTTCTGGGCCATCCGTGGCGGTGGCGGCAATTTCGGCGTGGTCACTTCGTTCACCTTTCAGTGCCATCCCGTTGGTCCGATGGTGGCGTTCGCCGGCGTGTTCCATCCCGTGGAGGACGCGGAGAATGTCTATCGACAATTCCGCGATTGGGCCAAGACCGCGCCCGATGAGATCTCCGCGTTCATCGGATGCACGACGCTCCCGGCGAGCGAGCACACACCTCCGGAGATCCACAACACGCCATTCATCGTCACCACCGCGGTCTTCTCCGGTGATCCGGAGGAAGGCATGAAGATCATTCAGCCGCTCCGCGACATCGGGACTCCGCTCGCCGACATTTCGGGTCCCCTACCCTTCGTCGGCGTCCAAGCTGCATTCGACGAGTTCTTCCAGCGCGGAACGCTTCGCAGCTATTGGAAGTCCACCTACGTCGAGGAACTGACCGACCCGATCCTCGACATCATCGTGGACAAGGCCCGCAACCGCCCCTCTGAGCGGACCTTCCTGATCGCTTTCTTTATGGGCGGCGCCATCAATCGGGTGGCAGCCGAAGACACCGCATACAGTGAGCGATCGGCAAACTGGATGGTCTCCATCGATGGCAACTGGCAAGACGCCGGCGACGACGACAAGGTCATCTCCTGGGTACGCGGCGCATGGGGTGAAGTCCACGAGCATGGAACGGGCTCGGTGTACCTGAACTTCACCAGCGTCGCCGATGAAGCAGTCACCGTGGGCGTCGAGAGTGCCTTCGGCAAGAACCTCCAGCGCCTCCAAGAGATCAAGGCGCAATACGACCCTGACAACTTCTTCCGCCTGAACAACAACGTCTCCCCGGCTTCGTAGAGCGTTCAATCTCGACTCGGGTTGTCGCCCTGCTTGGTGAGCGTCCCAACCGGGCAGTGCACCGACCTAGCCGACTTGATTGCTTGCGTGGCGTACGCCAGCGACACCTGTTCGCCGAGTGCGAGAGGCTGGCGTACATGACTGTGCAACTGCACCATGACGAGGTGCGGATCGACGAGGATCTCGTTCGGCAGCTTCTCCGCACTCAATTGCCTCAGTTGGCCAATCTGGATCTCCGATTGGTTCCGGCTCAGGGCACGGACAATGTGGTAT
>DATEWO010000153.1:0-11887 GCA_035257925.1 Propionibacteriaceae bacterium
GCAGCCCTGTCGTCGATGCTGCACCGCCGCAGCGTCGAGGACTACGCCTCGATGACGCTGACCACGGCCGACGGACGGATCGCCACCATCGAGGTGGGATATGCGTTCCCCGGGTCGCCGCTCAAGCGGCACTGCTCCTTCATGCGGATCGGCGCCGCGGGGACCGCGACCATCTGGTCTGACGGGAATGCGTCGTTCAGCTCCGTCGACGGCGTCACGGAGACCGCACTTATTGACGTGGACAGCGACCCGTTGTACGGATTGTTCGTCGACCAGGTGGCCGAGCAGCTGGGACGTGGTTTCGTGGAGCTCCCGCGGATCAGCGATCTTGAGACCACGATGGCCGTCATCTGGGACGCGTACGCGCACGGCCGACAGGAGAAAACCGGTGTCCACACCCAGCATCGATGAGGTAGCGGCGGCAGCCGGGGTCCACAGGTCGACGGTCTCGCGGGCGTTCTCCCGCCCCGAGGCTGTCAAGCGGGAGACCCGGGACCATGTCCGCCGGGTGGCGGCCTCCATGGGCTACACGATGAGCCCGCTCGCCCAGGCGCTCCGAACCAAGGTCAGCACCCTCGTGCCTCTGGTCGTCCCAGACATCACCAACCCGTACTTCGCCGAGCTCACGAAGGCCATGACGGCCGCTGCGGGGGAGCGTGGCTACCAGCTGGTGCTGTGCGTGACGGAGAACGACGCGGACGCGACGGCCCGGTACCTAGACGCCATGCAGGCGATGTATGCGCCTTTCGCGGTGATCGCGCCCTACGCCCGGATCTTTCCTGCCGAGTTCGAGTCTCGGGGCTTCGCAGGGCGGCTGGTCGTCATCGACCGGGTCGAGTCCGGCGACCAGACACCCACGGTCACCGTCGACAGCGCGACAGGGATCGCGCTGGCGGTGGACCATTTGTTCGAGCTCGGGCACACCTCCATTGCCTACGTCTCGGGGATCGCGGGGACGCACACCTCCGCAGACCGGCGCCAGGCTTACCGGACGCTGGCGGAGAAGCACGGGATGACGCCGATCGAGCTCGACAGCATCGGGATCGGCCTTGGCGCCGGCGAACGTGCCGCAGAAGAGCTCGTGAACCTGCGTGAGCGGCCGACCGCCGTCGTCGCGGGTAACGACATGGTCGCCTTCGCACTCATCAGCTCGCTCGGCTCGCGGGGGATGTCGGTCCCCGGCGACGTCTCGGTGGTGGGCTTCGACGGTCTGCCGCTCGGCGCCCGCAGCAACCCGCCGCTGACCTCGGTGCAGCAACCCATCGCCGAGATGGGCCGCATCGCGATCCGTCTCGCCGAGCAGGCGGCGAACGGCGGCCCGGTCGAGCACGTCGTCCTCCAGCCGCAGCTGCTCGTCCGCTCCTCGACCGGGCCGGTCCGGTGACTGGCCGGCTGCTGCCCGGGCTCCGGCACGTGGACCATGCGGCATACACGGTCCCGGCCCTGGACGAGGCGGTGCTCTTCTTCGTCGAGGTCCTTGGGGCGGAGGAGCTCTACCGCTCCCAGCGAGGTCCCGACCCGTCGTTCATGCCGGCGCATTTCGACGTCCCGTCGGACGCTGTCCTCGAGCTCGCGATGCTGCGGCTCCCGCCGAACCTGAACGTCGAGCTGTTCGAGTGGCAGTCCGTGGACCAGCGGACCCAGCACCCTCGACACAGCGACCGGGGCGGTCATCACCTGTGCTTCGTCGTCGACGATGTCGACGCGGCGATCGCCCACCTCGGCACGATCCCGGGCGTCCGGGTCCTGGGCGGCCGCAAGGAAGTCGGTCCCGACAGCCCTCTCGTCGCCGGCAACCGGTGGACGTACTTCGTCACCCCCTGGGGCCTGCTGATGGAGCTCGTGGACCGGTCCCGAGTGCAGAACCCCCCAAACTTCGTCGGCCCGGCGGACTGGAGCCGCCCGCAAACAAGGAGCACCCCCCTTTCATGATCATCGCCGGATCTACGCTTGGAACCCCCGACCATGACCTCGCCGAAGCGCTACGCCTCTTCAGAACAGCAGGCCTGGATGCCGCGGAAGTCATCTACCAGGACGACTACCCGGCGGCCATCAGCCCGTCGGATAAGAAATCCGCGCAGCAGGCCGCCGCGATAGCCGACGCCGAAGGTGTCCCCATCGTCGCGCTCACCCCGTACACGACCTCCATCAACAGCGTCGACGCGGCGAGCTGGCAGCAGGGGATCGACGAGTTCCGCGCCTGCCTCGAGGCCGCACACACCGTCGGTGCGACCCGCGTCCGGGTGTACGCCGGCTCCTGGCACCCGGGGGACACTGATCACGCCCGGCACTGGGAGCAGCTGCGGAGCGCGCTGACCGTCCTCGCGCCCGAGGCCGCGGACGCGGGCGTCGTGCTCTGCGTCGAGAACCACTTCGGCACCATGACGCAGACCGCAGCCGATACCGCCCGTCTGGTCAGTGAGGTCGGCTCCCCCTCCGTCCGCGTCCTGTACGACCAGGCCAACCTGACCTTCACCCATGACGAGACCTGGCAGGAGGCCTTCGCCGTCCAGGGCGAGCTCGTCAGCCACGTGCATGTGAAGGACCTGGTCTTCAAGGACCCCGAGGCGCCCTTCCGGGCCTCGGACACTGCCCGGGTCAAGGCCGAGGAACGCGCTGTCAGATCCCGGGTCGTTGGTACGGGCGTCGTGCCGTGGCCCGACATCCTCGAGGAGCTCGTGCGCCGCGGTTACGACGACGTGCTCTCGCTCGAGTACGAGTACCGGTGGCATCCTCAGGACCTGCCCGACCCCGCGATCGGCTTCAAGGACTCCGCGCTCGCGCTCCGCAAGATGCTCGCCACGGTGATGCCCGCGTGACGAGTGGAGACGTGCTGCGCATCGGTGTGGCGGGCGCCGGCAACATCGCGAGCATCGCCCAGCTCCCGACCCTCGTCGCGCGCGACGACGTGGAGCTGCAGGGCCTGGTCACCCGCAAGGATGACCCGCAGCCCCTGATGAGGCGCTGGGGCTTCCGCCGCGCCTATCCGACGGTCGAGGCGTTGCTCGAGACCGAGGAGCTGGACGCGTTGTTTGTCCTCACGCCGCGGTCGGAGCACGTGCACGCGACGCGACTCGCGCTGGAGGCCGGCGTCGACGTCTTCTGCGAGAAGCCGCTGGCGACGAGCGCGTCCGACGCGCAGTCCCTCGCCGAGCTGGCCGCCGCACGAGAACGGGTGCTCATGGTCGGGTTCAACCGCCGCTTCGCTCCGGTGTACGAGGCCGGTCGCGCGGCTTTCGGGGAGAGCGGCGCGAGCTTCTGCGTCGCCCAGAAGAACCGGGCAGGCTCCGAGTACCGCGCCACCTTCGAAAACGCGATCCACATGGTCGACCTGCTGCGCTGGTACTGCGGGGGCGAGCCCGTCGACGTCAGCGCGCACGCGGCCGGTGAGGACCGCTGGCAGGAGGACGGCGTGGCCGCGCTCGTCCGGTTCGACAACGGTCACTCCGGCGTGCTCGTGGCGGCCCGCGACGCCGGGGGCTGGAGCGAGAAGCTCGACGCCTACGGAGACGGGGCAAGCGCGAACGTCACCGCGCCCGACCGGATCTCGATCAGCCGGCCCGACGGGACGACCGTGCGCGAAATGTCGCCCGAGGCCTTCGGCTGGGCGACGGCGACGCAGACGTTCGGCTTCGCCGGAGCGGTTCACCACTTCCTGGACCGTGTCCGGGACCGCGATACGCCCTTAACGTCCGGGGCTGACGCGGCGAAAACCCAGATCCTCCTCGATCGCATCCTCGCCGTCGCCGGGCTCCCTACCGACGAGCAACCCGGACGGGTCTGGAGCAGCCACGCCAAGAAGTGACGGCGACGACCCGACGTCGTTCCCGGCTCGACCAGCTCGTTTGGGCCTTCTGATGGCATAAATCTTTTCAGCAGTCATTCAACCGAGAGGATGTTTCTACATGATTATCAACACTTTCTCCTATCTATGGTCGTCTACGGCAATTGATGCAATTGCGGAACTGGTCGACAATGGATATAAGACCTTTGAGGTTCCGATCAGCTCTCCGCATTGTTGGCCGGATGAAATGTCTACCACGGAGCGCTCTGCCATGAAAGCAAGACTCAGTGATTATGGCGCGAGAATCAGATCGCTCAATGCCGGTGGATATGACATCAATCTGGCTAGCCCAGGCGCCAACATGCGCCGCAAGAGTATTGAACACATCAAGTCGGTGATTGACTTGGCTGTCGCGTGGGATGTCCCCGAAGTCGTGATATCCCCCGGCACAAGGCGCCCCATGATCTCACCTCCAATCGAAAAGGCGTATGGATGGCTGTACGAGAGTCTGGGCGATCTGATTCCACTGGCCAAAGAGGCTGGGAAGCGACTCCTCTTCGAGAACACTCCTTACTGCTTCACTCCGACCATCCGGGAGCTGGCCGGTATCGTCGAGACGACCAACGATGATGCGCTGAAAATCGTCTACGACGTCGCTAACGCCGCCTACATCGAGGAGGATCCCGTAGCGGGTCTGCTCTCGCATCACGAACATATCGCACTCGTGCATATTTCTGACACAGGTTTGGAGACCTGGGGTCACGATCCAATCGGCACTGGAGTGGTCGATTTCGAAGCGTTGGGTCCCGCCGTAGAAGCAACATGCGGAGAAAGCAATGTTGTTCTCGAGATCATTCGCGAAGAAAACACCCTCTATGAGTTCAAGCAAGCAATGCATGATCTCAGAAATAGGGGCTGGAAATTAGGAAACTAACTCCAGTGTGCAAGGTATCTGGTTCGCAGCATTCTGAACTTAGTACATGTTGCTGGTCGTTGTGGTGATGGCCGTGGTGGCACAGCCGGAGCTCTCCTCGCCAGGGTTCACCGCGGCGGCCACGAGGCGCCAGTCCAAAGGCTGAAGCCGGGCCAAGGGCGTGACTCGGCAGCGCGGGTGAACCGTAGGGTCGCGGTGGCCAGGAACTCCCGCGAGACTGCGCCGCTGCGGGACGCCACCGGCGATCCCCCAAGCCGTTCAATCAAAAGAGGCTAGTGCTGACTACTCCAAGCACATCGAGGCATTACGAGTTGGAGCTTGGTCGACCAGGAATATGACTAAGAATAGACTTTGAGAAGCCGCCATCGACACAGATGTCTTGCCCCGTGACATAACTCGACAACGGGCCTACCAGAAACTCAATCACATTCGCGATATCCGTGGGGTCACCAATCCTCGACAGCGGAATGATACCTTCTCTTGCTTTCTTGATTTGGGGGTCGGCGTACATTTTCTCAGTCATCCGTGTATGAGTCATCCCTGGGGATACCACATTCACACGAATACCGTCAGGCGCCCACTCCAAAGCGAGCGTCTGCGCTAGCATGGTCAAAGCCGCTTTGCTGGGGCTATAAGCACCTGATCCGGGATGCGGTAGCTGGCCAGACATCGAAGAGATGAAACAAGCCGAACCACGACTTTGTTTCAAGTGTGCGTAGCTTGCTTTGGCAAGAAGCCACGGGCCGCGGAGGTTGACCGAGAACATATTGTCCCAGTCCTCGACGGATAGGTCGCATATTGCGCCAGGGCTAGCGATTCCAGCATTCGCTATCAACCCATCCAGGCCACCAAATTCGGCTACCGCAGCTTCTACGAGTTGACCTGGCACGTTGGGATCGCTGAGGTCACCCACCAATGCGATGGCAGTACCTCCCATTGACTGGATTGAACGGACAACCTGCTCTTGGCTAGTGGTCTCTTTATGTCCACACACCGCGATCTGCGGCTGCTCGCCTCGGGCAAGAGCCGCCTCTGCGAGTCTCAAACATGTAGACGCCCCTATGCCGCTACTTCCACCACTGACCAAAGCTCTCATCGCGCAGTCTCCTTCAAATAGGGATTAGCATGTAGGTAATTCATAGATTCAAGATGCCAGCCCGCTACTGACAAGTTCTTGGCAACGGACGCGTTCCGCAAGCCGTGGTCGTCACGGTCGCTGCGCAGCTGCGCGCAACTCGTCGGGTGTGGCGCCTTTGAAGCCGAAGAACTCCAGGTAGGCGGGAATCAGCTCGAACAACATGTCGCTACCGACCTGGATCGTGCAGCCCTTGTCCTTGGCGGCCTGCAGGAACGGGGTGATGTCGGTCTTCAGCACCACATCTCCGACGTACGAACCGGGGGCGACGCGGTCGACGTCGACGGGCAGGGAATCGTCGTCGTTCATCCCGATGGGGGTGGCGTTCACGATCAGGTCGTAGCCCTCGGGATCCCTCGAGCCCATCACGATTTTCACGTCTGGGTAGTGCACGTTGATGCGCTGGGCGAGTGCTTCAGAGGCTGCTGCGTTGGGATCGAACAAGCCGATTTCGGCAAGGCCGATGCCGGCCAGCGAGGCAGCGATCGAAGAACCGACCCCGCCGTTGCCGACGACCAGCGCGCGTTTCCCGGAGGGGTCGAATTCTTTGCGCAGCATGCCGCGGACGAAGCCGGCGCCGTCGAACTGGTCGGCGAGGAGCGACCCGTCCTCCCGTCGCAGGACGGCGGTCGTCGCGCCGGCGATCGCGGCGGTCGGGCTGATTTCGTCCACCAGCTCCATGGTGGTGACCTTGTGCGGCATGGTGACCAGGGCACCGCGGATGTTGGTGAGGGTGAAGACCGATCGGAAGAAGTCCGGGTAGTCCTCGGCCTTGATCCCCATCGGGACAACGACGGCGTCGATGCCGTTCTTCTCGAACCAGGGGTTGCAGATCAGCGACGACTTGAACGTGTGCGTGGGGTAGCCCAGGTGGGCGACGAGGGTGGTCGTTCCGCTGATCATCGGGTGCCTGCGTCCGTGTCGCGTCCTCCGTGCTCGAGGTCAATCGGGAGGGCCGGCAGGTCCGAGGCGGTCTCCGCCTGCTGCGCGTCATTGGAGAGCTCTGACAGCCGTACGCCGGTCCACGCGCACCGCAGCCCGCCGTGCACGGACCAGTACTCGTCCCAATGGGCGAGCTTGACCTGATCGCGCTCGAGGCCACGCTTGCGCAGCCGGTCCTGCAGCGTCTTCGGGGAGACGCGGACCTGTACCACCTCCACGTCAATCGGCGGCCAGTCGAAGCGCTCCGCGGCGGCGGTGATGTAGGTGGGATCGGACAGGTAGGGGCTGAAGGGTGCGTCGACCACCACGGGGCAACCGAGGCGGAGGTTGGCCCCGGCGACGTCAAGCAGCGAGTCGTACTCGAGGGGCAGGATGTTGTCGCGGTAGAACGGGTTGGCCTCGCGGTCGCCGGGGTCGTACCCGGCCGACACCAGGGCGGCCTCGACGAACCGCGCGCTCATCGTGTCCTTGTCGAGGTACGCGGCGCCATGCTGCCGGGCGAGGCGCTGGGCAATCGTCGACTTGCCGGAGCCCGCTGTGCCGATGACGATGCGCAGGGTCGGCGCGTTCATCCGCGCGCGTCCCGCACCGCCATCAGGAAGTCGCGGGCAGCGGCGGTCACCTGGGTGAAGTCGCCGTCAGGCTGCCACGCCTTGGTGATGGCGCTTCCCACACCGACGCCTGCCACGCCCGCGGCGAACCACTCCTTGACGTTTTCGACAGTCACTCCGCCGGCGGGCATGATCGGCAGGTGCGCCAGGGGCGCGAGCATGGCCTTGGCGTAGGGGATACCCGCGTTCTCGGTCGGGAACATCTTGACGATATCCGCACCCGCCTCAGCGGTCTCGAGCATCTCGGTCGGGGTGAAGGCCCCGCTGATCGTCGGGACCTGGTAGCGGTTGGCGACCCGAATCATCTCGGGGTTGAGCTGTGGGCTGACCAAGAAGGCCGCACCGGCTTGGATGCACTCGTACGCCGCGTAGCCGTCGAGGACTGTTCCCGCTCCCACGGCGACACCGTCCGGTGCGTACCGGGTGGCCAACCGTCGGATGAGCTCGACGGCCCCTGGGATGGAGAGCGTGATCTCCAGGGCGCGGAACCCGCCCTCGATCGCGGCATGCGCGACGCGCTCTGCACCATCCGCGTCGGGCAGCCGAACGATGAGCACAGCGCCTGACTCGTCGATCGTGCGCAGTGTCGCAAGCTTGGTGAACACCTGTGTCCCCTCTGGTCAAGAACGTGACTGACAGATAGTCGCATGCTGCCTACTGTCACTGCAATCGATCTCAGCAATCGATCTCATCTGAAGAGACGATCGCAGAGCTCGCAGAGCCTTCGGCCCGAAGTCTCCCTCTCAACACGAGACGCGATCCTCCTCTAAGCCGTCGAGCGCGCGCGTCGACCTCGACCCTGAGCGTTGGACGCCGATCAACGCTCAAACCGCTGCCTCTCATCTGGCGATCGGGGCAATTACCGTCGCGGCCTTGACACCGGGCCGTCCCCTACTCTAGGGTCACTGCAACCGATCTCAGCAATCGATCTCATTGGAGAGAACATGATCAAGAAACGATGGCGCTTTGCCGTTGCGCTGGCGGCGGCGGCGAGCTTGTTGGCCACCGGGTGCTCCGGGTCGGCTTCTGAGTCCGAGGGGCCGGTCACGTTGACCTATTGGGACTTTCTCGACCCGAGTCAGGACAATCCGCGGGCGAAGGCGTTGAAGGAGAACCTGGCGAACTTCGAGGCGGCCAACCCCGACATCAAGGTGGAGCTTGCGGTGGTGTCCTTGGGAGACATGCTCAATCGGCTGCCGCAGGCTGCGGCTGCCGGGCAGGCACCGGACGTGTTCAAGATGTTCACTCCGCAGGTGCCGCAGATGGCGGCCGCGGGGGCTTACTCGCCGCTGCCGGCGGCGGCGTCTGAGATCACAGATTGGCTCCGTCCGATCGACACGCTTGCTGGCCCGGACGGGCAGGTTGCGGTTCCGTACGAGTACCGCACGTGTGCGTTCTATTACAACGAGAAGGTCCTCAAGCAGCTCGGCGTCGAGGTACCCAAGACCTATGACGAGGTTGTGACGGTGGCCGGGAAGGCAGCCAAAGCTGGCGTCACCGGCTTCGGCACCGGATTCTCAGACGCCGACAACTCCGCGATCATCGCCACCTTCTTCGACTGCTTCATGAGTCAGGTCGACCAGCCGATCTGGAATGCCGAGGGTAAGGCCGACTTCGCGACCGAGAAAGGCATCGAGTTCGGCAACTTGCTGGCCGATCTACGGGATGCCGGAGCCCTCGCGAACAGCGTGACCTCAGACACCTACGGCACGGTCGCCGACGGGTTGGCCAACGGGACCGTCGCGATGACTGTGCTCGGCACTGAGCGAGTCGTCACCATGGCGTCTCAAAACCCCGACGTGAAGTGGACCTCCCTGCCTACGGCGTCGACCGGGGACGACACCGGCGCCACCATCGGATGGACCCTGGGTATCGGTGCCGACAGTGAGCATGCCGACGCTGCCGGGAAATTCATCGAGTACATGACGGGTCCCCAGGCCGCTGCCGTGATGGCCACCGGCGGCGAGGTCCCCACCCGCGCCGCAGCCTACGACGAAGCGTTCTTTTCGACCCCGGAAGCCAAAACGGTTAACAAGATCGCCGAGTATGTCAAGAGCAACAGCGAGCCGCACACCTACGCCGACAACTGGATCGCTGTTGCCACTGGGCTCTCACAAGCCGGGCAGGACCTGTACCTGAACAAGAAGTCAGGTAGCGACTTCATCACGTCCGCGCAGGACGCGGCCAACAAGTAGCCTCGGCCAACCATCCGGGGACCCCGCGCAGCCGGGCTCCCCGGGGAAGAGAGACATCACATCATGTCCATTGCAAGTTCGCCGCGCACTCAGGCTCCAGACGCACCTCCCACCAGCAAGGTGGCGGTGATCCGTCGCCGACGCGAAGACCGTCGGGTCTGGCTTTACGTGTTACCGGTCAGCGCTGTCTTCCTGTTCGTCTTCATCGGACCGCTGTTCTACACGGCCTGGACAGCGCTGCACGAGACGAAGTACTACCAGATCGGAGAGTTCTCCGGTCTCAACTCCTTCGTCGAACTACTTTCGGATCCAAACCTGCCCAGTAGCATCAGAACTACCTTGGTCTTCTCGCTAGGGGCGCTGATCATTGCCCTGCCGGCTGGTCTGTTGTCCGCGATGGTGATGAACAGCCTGCACCGGTTCAAGCGCAGCGTTCGCAGCCTCTTTCTCCTCCCATGGCTGCTGTCTCAGGCCATCGCCGGAACCATTTGGCTGTGGTTCCTCAACCCCAACTTCGGACCCGCCACCGCCATCACCAAGTCACTCGGCTTCGGTCCCACCGACGTCTTTTCCTCGCCAACTACCGCTCTCCTGGCCGTGACGCTCATCACGGCATGGTGGTCGTATCCGCAGGCGATGCTGCTCCTCCTCGGCGCTCTGCAAACCATCCCCGTGGAGCTCCGCGAAAGCCTCAAGGTCGACGGAGGTGGACTGTGGCAGGACTTCGTCAACATCACGCTGCCGTATCTGCGAAACACCATCGTCTCGGTCGTGGTCGTCCTGCTGATGCTCTACGTGCAGATGGTCACCATCATCTTGGTGACCACGCGCGGCGGACCGCTCAGGGCAACGGAGACCCTCTCGATGCGGGTGTTCAACCAGACATTCAACGACTTCAACCTGTCTGGGGCCTCGGCGACCGCCATCCTCCTCTTCGCTGTCAACATCGTCCTCACCCTGGCCGCCATTCGGTTCCGACGTAAGGAAATCCTGTGACCACCGCCACCGCCACCGCGAGCCGCCGCCGCCGTTCCAGGTCGGTCCTCCCAACGATCTCAACCTGGGTTTACATCGTTATCTCTGCGCTGATCGTGCTTCCACCAGTCGTCTGGATCGTTTCCACGTCGCTGAAAACCGAAGCCGACACCATCAAGTTCCCGCCGGAGTGGATCCCGAGCCCGATCTCCTTCGACAACTACATCGGCCTTCTCACCCCAACGAACATCCGATTCTTCGTCAACTCCCTCATCTACGCAGCCGGATCCATCGTGCTGGCTCTCGCGATCTGTATCCCTGCCGCCTATGTCGCTACGAGATACCGCAGTCGCCGCATGGAAACGCTGATGACCGGAATCCTGGTCTTGTCGATGGTCCCAGCCATCGTCGTCTTCATCGCGCTCTACTCCATGTTGGTCAAGACCGCGCTGATCAACACCTACCCCATGCTGATCGTTGTCTACACGGCGATCATCTGCGGGCAGACCGTCATGTTCCTGCGCAACTTCATCGAGAACATCTCAGTAGGGATCGAAGAGGGTGCCGCCATTGACGGGTGCACCCGGCTCCAGATCCTCTGGCACATCATTATCCCCCTGATCCGCCCCGGCATCGCCGCCATCGCCATCTTCATCTTCGTGTTCGTGTGGAATGACTACCTCGTGGGCACCGTCCTCGCCACCACAGAGGACATGAAGACCGTCCAAAACGGCATCGTCCGCTACATCACTACCGGATTCGGGAACTTCTGGGGGCTGTTCTCCGCCTTCATCATCGTCGCCTTCGTTCCCGTACTTACCATCTTCGTCGCCTTCCAACGGTGGTTCGTCGCCGGCCTGACCTCAGGAGGAGTCAAGGGATGACCGACAGAACACGCATCGCCGCCATCGGAGCAGCCGGATGGGCAGGCAGACAAGTCCCGATGGTCGGCCTCAGATCGCTGATCCGCGTCGGGTCTTCCCTTGGGCACAACGGCCTTCGGCAAGCGGCGCAAGCCCAGGCAGGAGGAAGCGCCTAACTACAAGTCCAGACTCCTGGGAGTTTCTGCTTATTGGGTTAGGGGGCTGCTGCGGATCATAAGTGTGCCTAAACTGTGCCTTCAGAACTCGGCGTGACCTAAATGACCTAGTCAGAGTGGGCCCCGTGGGACTCGAACCCACAACCTACGGAGTGACTGAAACGGCAAGGACGCCCAGCCCGTTCAAGGCTGCTGAGCGTGGATGCCTGGCGCTAATAAGCACGAGTTGGGGGCAACAATGAGCGGTGCGTGACAGCATCGTGACAGCGTCG
>DATEWO010000154.1:0-2320 GCA_035257925.1 Propionibacteriaceae bacterium
CCGCAGCAGGCACTGGCTGAGCCGTTGAGCTACCGCGAACTGCAGGTGCTCCGGCTTCTTGACGGCGAGCTCACCGGACCAGAGATCGCCCGCGAGCTGTATGTCACGCTCAACACGCTGCGCACCCACACCAAGCGCATCTTCACCAAGCTCAACGTGACCACCCGCGCAGCGGCGGTGCGCCGCGGCCACGAACAAGGGCTCCTCTAGTCGGCGGCTTGGGGTTCGGCCCTTCGTGTCACATCGTCATTCACATCATGTGGTGACGCGAGGTCACCCTGTCGCTTCCTAGGTTGAAGATATCCCGCTGCAACCGCCACGGACCAACCCGACAGGAAGCGAACATGACCATCACACCGACCACCCTCTTCCGGGCGGCAGGCGTCGCCGCCATTGCCGCCGGACTGATCTTCATCGGCGTCCAGATCAACCATCCGCACTCCGAGGTCAGCTCGGTCACGACCACCGAGTGGGTGGTGCGCAACTCACTGAAGGTGCTGATGGCCGCCCTGGCGCTGGCCGGCATCACCGGCATGTACCTGCGCCAGGTGAAGCAGAGCGGCGTGCTGGGCCTGATCGGCTACCTCGTCTTCGGCGCCGGCTACCTGCTCATCAGCAGCACCGCCTTGATCTCCGGCTACGTCCTCCCGTCGCTCGCTGACTCCAACCCCAGCTACGTCAACGACGTTCTCGCCGCGGCGACCAACGGCACGGTCCAGGGCGACATCGGCCTGCTGCAGACCGTTCTCCAGCTCCAGGGCTTCGCCTGGCTGGCCGGTGGCCTTCTCTTCGGCATCGCGCTGTTCCGGGCCCGCGTACTCGCTCGCTGGGCGGCCGTGCTCCTCGCCGTTGGCAGCCTGGTCACCGTCCTGCTCGCAGTGATGCCGGACGCCTTCTACCGGTTCCTGGCCTTCCCGAACGCCATCGCCATGATCGCCCTGGGCTACTCGCTGTGGCGCACCGCACGCACCGACACCACGACGCTGTCGGCCCCGGTCGACGGTCGGCGCGGGGTCACCACGGCGGGTGCCAAATGACCCAGCACGCCGTCTCGCACATCCGGTCGGCGCCCCAGCGCCGGCCGGATGTCCGGGATGGATCAACCTGGCGCGTCCCCATGGCACTGGTGGTCCTCAGCAGTTGGTCATCCGCCGCCCCGGATTGCCATGAGCGCGGCAAGCACACGCCGCGTGGGTGAGGTCCTACTATGCCGAACTACGCCAATGCCCCCTCGCACTACGAGCTCCGCATCCACGGGCACCTCGACCAACACTGGTCGAGATGGTTCAGCGGCTTCGCCCTCACCTGCGAGGACGACGGCACCACCACACTTCGCGGTGCCGTGACCGACCAAGCCGAGTTGCACGGCCTGCTTACCAAAGTCCGCAACCTCGGCGTCACTCTCATCTCCGTCACGTCCTCAGGTCCGTTCACGACCGATTCCCAGGAATAGCAACAGCAACACCAAGAGCGACCCGACTATCCGCCTCGCCCAGGAGTGAATCCCATGTCCACCACCACTGCCGTTACCCCGTGGCCTACGTGTGGCGGAACTACGTGCGCGCCACCGGAGACCGGTGGCGATGACGCTCGTTCTCGATCAGGCTTCGGACCGATCCAGCCGCCTCACCCCTCACTCCCGGGGGCCGTTGAGAAAGTCGAGGATGACCGCTGCGAAGAGCGGCGAGATGCCGAGGTTGTAGTGGGTCAGGCCGGGCAGAATCGCCAGCGCGTGTCCGCCCTTTGGCCGGCCCTCGCCCATCCAGCCGCCGTCGCGGAGGCCGCCGTCGAGCAGCTTGAAGACCTCGACGTAGTGGCTCGGCGGCGCCATGTCGGCGTCGGCGGCAACGATCAGCGTCGGCACCTGGAGCCCGCGGACCTCCGCGGTGAAGTCGAAGTCCTTGGCCATCGCCTCGCCGACCTTGTCCAGCAGCCGAGGGAAGTCCTCTGGCCGCGGTGCCACCCGCTGGTAGAGCTGGTACATCGGGGTGTCGGTCATGAATTCGGCGGCGGCCGCGCTCACCTGGCCCTGCTGGACGCGCATCTCCGGATAGATCGCGTCGGGGCGGATGTTGGCCGAGGCCGCCACCAGCCGGCCGACCTTGGCCGGGTACCTCGCCGCGGTGTGGAGCGCCACCCAGCCGCCGAGGGAGTAGCCCACCAGGTCCGGCTTGTCCAGCCCGAGGTGGTCGATGAGCGCCGCGATGTCATCGGCCATGAGCCGCACGTCGAGGGGTCGGTCGATGTCGGCGGTGCGGCCGTGGCCCTGCAGGTCGGCGGCGATGACCTGGTGGCGTTCGGCCAGCGCGGCAAGGGTCGG
>DATEWO010000155.1:0-3956 GCA_035257925.1 Propionibacteriaceae bacterium
ACCCACGGGCTGACTCGCTGACGCTGCTGGCCGATTGCGCGACGCGCTGACCGACGGCCTCCGGACTTGTCTTCTTCAGATACCCCCGGATCTTCACCGAGACGAAGACCGCGACACCTGCGCCGATGGCGAACCAGAAAAAGCGCCGGAACATCAGGCGCTCCGCCTCGCCCTGCGGCCGGCACCGTTGCCCTTGATCGCCTTCCGGATGCCGTAGCTGAATGCTGCTGTTTTGACCAGAGGTCCGCCGAGGGTGGCTGAGAAGAGCTGAGTCATCTGTGCAGCGTTCTCGCTGACGACCGTCGCGTTTCGGCTGACTTTGGCTGCATCCTCGGTCACCATGCTGAGCTTGCCCAGTTCATCGTTGGTCGCACGTACCGTGCCCTGCAACTCAGTGAGAATGGGCACCGACTCATGGCCGATGTCACGCACCGCCAGCCGGACCTCCTCCAGCACGCGCCCGAGCTTGAGCAGCGGCACGGCCGTCAATGCCACCAATGCAACGAAGGCAACAGCGGCGATCAGGCCTGCGATTTCCCCTCCGGACATGGGATTTCCTTCTCGTTGTGGACAGTCGAAAGCGCGCCAAGCGGCGTGACTATGTGACCTTACCCTGCTCCTACCCAGGAGAAGCTGGGATTTCCAGCCCTCTAGTCATCAGAGCGACCCAAGAGCTCCTCAATGCGCGCCAGCCTGGCCACCATGGCTGCTTCGGCACCATGCTCAGTCGGGATGTAGTAACGGGCAGCGGCCAACTCCTCGGGCAGGTACTGCTGAGCCGCGATGCCGTGCGGCTCGTCGTGGGCGTAGGCGTAGTCCTGCCCATGGCCCAGCCGCGTAGCGCCCGGATAGTGAGCATCCCGCAGGTGACGCGGCACCAATCCGATCCTGCCGGCGTTGACGTCGGCCAGCGCAGCGTCCACCGCCTTGATTACCGCATTCGACTTGGGCGCCAGAGCAAGCGCGATGACCGCCTGCGCCAGGTTGATCCGTCCCTCGGGCATTCCGATGAACTCAACCGCGTGCGCAGCCGCGACTGCCGTCTGCAGCGCGGTTGGGTCGGCCAGACCTATGTCCTCCGAGGCCAAGATCACCAGCCGCCGAGCGATGAAACGCGGGTCCTCACCTGCGGCCACCATCCGGGCGAGGTAGTGCAGGGCCGCCTGCACATCGGAGCCTCGAATCGACTTGATGAACGCGCTGATCACGTCATAGTGCTGATCACCAGCACGGTCGTAACGGACCGCTGCCTTGTCAACGGCACGCTCGACCATGTCAGTAGTGATCATGGTCTGGCCCACGGCAGCTGCGCCCGCGGCCGACTCCTCCAGGAAGGTCAGGGCACGGCGTGCATCCGCTCCGGAGAGGCGCACGATCATGGCACGAGCATCGGGGTCGAGCTGGTATTCGCCGGCCAGTCCGCGGTCCCCTTTCAGCGCTCGATCGATGAGATTCGAGATGTCTTCATCGGTGAGCGGCTTGAGGGTCAGCAAGAGCGATCGTGAGAGTAGTGGCGAGATGACCGAGAAGCTCGGGTTCTCCGTGGTTGCGGCGATCAAGGTGACCAACCGGTTCTCCACTGCCGGGAGCAGCACGTCTTGCTGCGTCTTCGAGAAGCGATGCACCTCATCTATGAACAGCACGGTCTGCCGCGCCGTACGCAGGTCCCGGCGGGCTTGGTCGAGCACCGCCCGAACCTCTTTCACGCCGGCAGTGACGGCGGAAAGCTCCACAAACCTCGAATCGCTCTGGTGGGAGACGACTGCAGCGATCGTGGTCTTTCCGACGCCTGGCGGCCCCCAGAGGAAGACCGACATCGGTTCGCCGGCGGCAAGCCGGCGGAGTGGAGATCCGGGCCCCATCAAATGGTCCTGCCCGAGGATCTCCTCCAGCGTGCGCGGTCGCATCCTCACCGCGAGCGGCAGGCCGGCACGATCGGAGTCGCCCAGGCTGCCGCTGGGTGCGGCCATCGAACCACCGACGCTACCGCCGAAAAGATCCTCACTCATCGCCTGAGATCCTACGGATGCTGTCCCAACACCGGATCGCGCGCCGCCGTGCTGAGGAGAAGCGAGGGGACACGTCTTTCGTCCACGAACGACGACGAAGTAGGCGGCTAAAAAGCGCGATCCGCGCGAAGCGAAGCGCAGCGAGCTGAGCGATCAAGAAAGGAGCATGATGCGCACCATGAGTGAGAACGAGATTCGGGCCTTATACGACACACTGATCGCCGGATGGAACGATCACGATGGCAAGGCGATGGCTGAGCCATTCGCCGAAGACGGCGTGGTCATCGGATTCGATGGCAGCGTGAGTTCCGGCAAGCAGACGATCAGCAGCGAGATGGCAGACATTTTCGCAGACCACGAGACCGGGCGTTACGCCGTCAAAGTGAAGTCCGTTCGTGGACTGGGACAGCACGCCATGATCTTGCGAGCAGTCGCTGGACTGGTGCCACCAGGCCAGACTGCAATCAGGTCCGAGACGAACTCCCACCAGACCGTCGTCGCCGAAGCGCAGGATGGCCAATGGAGGATCGTGCTTTTCCAGAACACTCCTGCCCAGTTCCACGGGCGGCCGAACCTGGTCGAGGAGATGACACGGGAACTGCAAGCCGTCGCGGACGCCTCTAGATAGCCGACCTGCAAGCCTCCCTGCCCGTCCGGAAACCGGTCAGCAACCACATCCAACTCGCCGGCGGATTTCCATGTTGTTCGTGACCGGTTCCCGCAGTGGATCAGGCTAGGAAGGGGTGCGCGCCCGCCCTTTCTAGCCTGTGACCGGGTGGTTGGAGTGGAAGACGTTGTCGGGGTCGTAGCGTTGCTTGACCTCACGAAGCCGGTCAAGGACCTCTGGCGGGAAGATCTTGGTGATATCGAAGGTCTCCTCAACGAAGTTGAAGTAGCGTCCGGCGTCGTAGGGCTCGAGTGCGGCCTTGAACGCCCCGAGCCATGCGCGGTTTGGCGCCGTGGCCTCCGGCACCGGGACGAATCCGACCCCGAAGGCGAGGAAGGAGCCCGGCAAAGTGGCGAGCGCTCCGGCTTCCTGGGGTGCCCGTGAGAGGGCCCCACCACAATGCCGCAATTCCACCGAGGCCAGTTGCGAGCCCGAGCCTGGGCCGACCGCCTCAACGAGCGACTCGATCGCCTCCACCGGCAGATCCTGGGTCAGCAGGGTCTCGCTGGTGTAGGGCACTGGTGCCGGCGGGTCCATATGCAGATCTTCGATACCGGCGGGCGGCTGTGTCTGGATCGTATCCATGTCGGCGCTGCCGAGCTCGCGCAGCGGTGCCACCAGCTCCTCGCCGTCTGCAGGATCACCGCAATAGATCACTTCAAGCACGGCGAATGACTTGCCGCGCACAGGCTCTGGCACCTCCGGAATCGGGGGGAAGTTCATCAGCCGACCCACGGACGTCATTTCCTCTGGTGCCTCAGCCGTCCATTCCCGCCATCCCTGCAGAACCTCACTCGTTTGTTCTGCTGAGAACAACAGTGCGCCGGCAAAGATCTCGCGCAGCGGCAACAGGTCGAACTCGCAGGCGGTAACGACACCGAAGCTGCCACCGCCGCCACGGAGCGCCCAGAACAGATCGGGCTCGTTTTCAGCATCGACGCGAAGTTGTTCGCCGCCGGCAGTGACTGCTTCGATCGCGGTCACCCGGTTGCAGGCAAGGCCGTGCTTGCGAGCGTAGAAGCTGACGCCGCCACCGAGTGTGTAGCCGATGATGCCGACATTGGGGGCGGAGCCATGCAGCGCGGCAAGGCCTTGTTCCGACGCCTGCGACACCAGGTCACCCCAGAGTGCTCCGGCACCGACCCGCGCAGTGCGGGCATCGGCATCGATCTCTACGCCGCCAAGGCCGGCCGTGCGCAGGAGCACGGTGTCTGCGAGCGAGCCAAGTGGTATCGCATTGTGTCCGGTGCACTGAGCGGCGATCCGCTTGCCGTCGGCGG
>DATEWO010000156.1:0-2830 GCA_035257925.1 Propionibacteriaceae bacterium
AGGTGCCGATCCCAGCAGCGAGGACGAGCACAGATGGCCCGCCCGCGTTTCCTTCCCCTCGCCGCAACAGGCTATACAAGGCTGCGGTAAAGACCATCAATACCGCGGCCCCGAGACCGAGGAGGTACCCGAACGTCAGCAGACTGGTGCGGTCGTCGACGATCACTGTCACGATCTCGCTCGTCGGCACGTCCGCCGCGGGCGTGGTGAACGGAAGGAACACCGTGATGAGGGTCAGGACAACGAAGAGGAGCCCGGCCACCCCGCCGAGGCGCCGCCACTGCGTTTCGCTCATCATGACCTCCTGGAATCCCCGCCAGCTGCACCAATCGAATCGCCATGCCTGAAACCGGATCGGCCACTCAGCATTCTGAACACTCCCGGCGACTACCCCAAGACCGCGAAGTAACGCTCGTCAAGTGCCAGCACGCAGATCGGGAGTCTCGATTCTGGTCAGCGCTCTGCCCGTCATCGTCAGTGCCGCCGCCGCCACAGCGATACGGACAACCTCGGTGGCTTTGAGTCGGAACTCGGTGGCGACAAACATCCCGATGCCGAGGGCCCAAAGTGCCACGATGAGCGCGTCGGCAACTGGTAGTAGCAGTACACCCGAGAACCGGTTGGGCTCGTGTCTGGAGTGGTGATGGGTCATTGGCGGTGGGCGGTCCCTCCGGAGGTTTCAGGGTTGGCCTCTTCCCATCGGATGCGGTATATATCGACCAGTTCTTGGCGTCCTTTGAGCTGCTTGAGCCCGATGGGCTCGGCCCGGTCGGCTCCCGATTGCCGCACGGTCACGGCCGTCGCTAGGACTTCGCCGCCGGCCGCAGTGGCCTGCAGCCGCTGGGCGATGTTCACCGCGTCGCCCAATACCGTGTAATCGAGCCGACCTGGGCCCCCAAGGGTTCCGGCGATAACCATGCCGGTGTTGACGCCAATTCCGATCTCGAACGACGGAAGTCCATCTCGCTCCGCGTCCACATTCAACATCACTTGCCGACGTTGCATCGAGGCCGCGCATGCTAGCGCTCGCCGCGCGTGATCGGCGGCCGGACGGGGTGCTCCGAAGACTGCCATCAGCGCGTCGCCGGCGAACTTGTCTAGCACGCCACCGTTGGAGGTGACGACCTCGACCATGGCAGCCAGGTGCCGTTCGACCACCTCGGCAACTTCTCGGGGCGGGAGCCGTTCGGCAAGGGAGGAGAAGCCACGAATGTCGGAGAACAAGATGGTCGCCTCCATCTCTTCCCGCAGTGCCAGTGCCGACGGCGCGGCTTCGACCAGGTCGGCGACCTCCGGTGGAAGGAAGGAGGCCAGTGCCCTGGCGAACAGGGCGCGCTCCTTCATCTGCTGGAAGCGAAAACCGAGTCCAGTCTGCGCGGCCAGGTCGGTGATCAGCTTCTCGCTGGCGGAGGTGAGCGGCTCCCGCGGAGAGATGGTTACAGTCAGCGCCCCCAGCAGCTCGTTCTCATGTTCGACCGGGAACGACCGACTGCCAGGCTGGGTCTCCAATATCGCCTGTTCCAGGTTGCGGCCGTCGAGTGCGATTGACCTGGGAAGTGCGTCCACGGTGGGCCAACGTGCCTGCGGCTGCAGCAGCTCGCCGAGCCGCAGCCACACGATCACCATCTCCGCACCGGTCGCTTCGACGACTAGCCGGGTCATCTGTTGCAAGGAGTCATCGGTGGAGGCCCCGGCCATGCCTCCCGAAAACTCAGAAAGTACCTCGTACGGGCTGGCCCGCTTGCCGTAGACGAGGCGATTGGCGAGCCGCCGACTGCGTTCGCGGACAGGCTGGAAGGCGACCGCAATCACAGCCGTGGCGACGATAGAGAGGAACAGATCTTGATTTCCGCGGGAGCCAACAAGGGTGCCTATCCCGACGACGATCGCGAGGTACATCACGGTGACGAGCACGGTGAGCAGGCCATAGACCAACGTCCGGCTGATCAGCAGGTCAATGTCGTACAGCCGGTAACGCAAGATGGCGACGCCGACAGCGACCGGCAGGCCAACTCCTCCGACAGCCGTGAGAGCGGCTCCTGCAAGATCGAGCAGGCTCGGTGAAGAGCCGAACCCGAGCTGCCCTGGAACGAGCAGCAGTAGCCCGGTCGCCACCAGGGCGCCGGCGTAGATAAGCCACTTCAACTGCTGACGTTCGACGCCCTGAGCGCGCCGGAGCCGCAGCAGCAGAGCGACGACTGTGGCCGCGGCACACCCAGCCTGTATCACTAGCGCGACGTTCGTGAAGGCTGTACCAAGCGGAGCCCGAGAACTCCCCGGGCTGGCGTCCAGCATCTCAATGCCTCTGGCTGGCCAAAGCAGCCCCATGCCAACAGCGAACAACGCTGCACCCGCTCCCAACGCCCAGGCCACTGCCCACCAGCGACGCGACGGTGGGTGACCGGACGGAAACAGCAGAACCCCCAGCATCAGCAAGGCATTGTGGGGATACCAGACAGCGGCCGAGAGCCAAGCAGCCATACCGCCATCAGTTGATCCCGATGAGTCGCCAAACGCATACACAGCAGCGCGTGCGGCGATACCCTCCATCAGGCCGAGGAGCCCGGCTACGCAGAATATCCAGCCGATCCGTAATTCTGGACGTCGGGCGGCGACTATCGCGCCGACTATCGCATATGCCGCCTGCCCAAGGACCCAGATGGCATCGTCGGGAGAGAAGGCGGCCGGTCCGCTCACTCTTGGACCGGACAGTCCGAGCGCGAGGTAGACACCGAAGCCGAGGAGGGCGAGCGGGACCACGGCCCAGGTGAGCCACTTAACGGTGCGTCCCGCCATCAGCGCACCTCCAGCCGGCCGCAGCATGTGCGCC
>DATEWO010000157.1:0-7017 GCA_035257925.1 Propionibacteriaceae bacterium
GGCAGGCCGTGCGTGGTCAGCTCGTGACGGCAGATGGGCGTGGTGAGCTGGAGGACACAGAGGATCAGCTCTTCCGATTCGGTCGGTTCGTCGAGTCCAACCCGGACCTGCGCAACGCATTGGCGGACCGAGCGATCGACCGCAGTAAGCGGCAGGAGCTGGTCGGCGAGCTGCTGAGAGGCCGTGCCACAGACTCGACGATCGTGCTTGCGAAGCGTGCTGTGGCCGCTCGGGAGCGGACCTTTGCGCAGACAATCGAGAGTTACGTCACGCTGGCCGCAGCACAAAAGAATCGAGTCGTGGCAACCGTCCGCGTCGCCAAGCCGCTCACCGACGACCAGCGGGACCGGCTTGTTGCAGCTCTCACCAGTCAGATCGGCCGCCAGGTGACAATCCAGGAGGTCATCGACCCCGACATCTTGGGCGGAGTTCGGGTGGAGCTCGGCGACGAGGTGTTTGAAGGTACCGTCTCAGGCCGGCTCGAGGCAGCCCGACGGCTCTTTGAATAGCACAGCTCGTACAGTCGACAACAACTGAACACACTCACCCAGCGACAAAAGCAGAAAGCGCAGACGATGGCAGAACTGACGATTCGTCCAGAGGAAATCCGCGAAGCACTGGATCGCTTCGTCCGGAGCTACGAGCCGGACACGGCGACCCGTGAAGAGACCGGAACGGTGGTCACATCCGGCGACGGCATCGCGCGCGTCGAAGGCCTGCCCTCGGCGATGGCCAATGAGCTTCTTGAGTTCGAGAACGGCACTCTTGGTATCGCGCTGAACCTTGACGTCCGCGAGATCGGTGTCGTTGTCATGGGGGAGTCCGGGGGCATCGAGGAAGGGCAGGTCGTCAAGCGCACCGGTGACATCCTTTCGGTGCCGGTCGGTGATGGGTACCTGGGACGTACCGTCGACGCGTTGGCCAACCCGATCGACGGGCTTGGCGAGATCAGTCCGCTTGACGAGCGCCGCGCGCTCGAGCTGCAGGCCGCCGGCGTGATGGATCGGCAGGGCGTCAATCAGCCATTGCAGACCGGAATCAAGGCCATCGACGCCATGATCCCGATCGGTCGGGGTCAGCGGCAGTTGATCATCGGCGACCGCAAGACCGGTAAGACCGCGATCGCCGTCGATACGATCATGAACCAAAAGAGCGCCTGGGACAGCGGTGACCCGGAGCAGCAGGTGCGTTGCATCTATGTTGCGATCGGCCAGAAGGGCTCGACTATCGCTGCCGTCCGCGGAGCCCTGGAGGCAGCTGGTGCTCTCGAATACACCACCATCGTCGCAGCGCCTGCCTCAGACCCGGCTGGCTATAAGTACGTTGCGCCTTATACGGGCTCGGCCATCGGCCAGCACTGGATGTACCAGGGCAAGCACGTTCTGATCATCTTCGACGATCTGACCAAGCAGGCTGAGGCGTACCGTGCCATGTCGCTACTGCTACGCCGCCCGCCCGGCCGCGAGGCCTACCCCGGCGACGTGTTCTACCTGCACAGCCGGCTGCTCGAGCGCTGCGCCAAGCTCTCCGATGAGCTGGGGGGCGGGTCGATGACCGGGTTGCCGATCATCGAGACCAAAGCAAATGATGTGTCGGCCTACATCCCTACCAACGTCATCTCGATCACTGATGGCCAGATCTTCTTGCAGTCCGATCTCTTCAACGCCAATCAGCGACCCGCCATCGACGTCGGTATCTCGGTATCCCGAGTCGGTGGCGCGGCCCAGATCAAGGCGATGAAGAATGTCGCCGGCTCGCTCAAGCTGGAGCTCGCCCAGTACCGCGACATGCAGGCTTTTGCGATGTTCGCCTCTGACCTCGACGCGACGACTCGTCGCCAGCTCGATCGCGGCGGAAGACTGGTCGAGCTGCTCCGCCAGCCGCAGTACTCGCCGTATCCAGTGGAGGAGCAGGTCGTTTCGGTGTGGGCCGGTATTCAGGGCCTGATGGACGAGGTTCCGGTTGACGATGTGCTCCGCTTCGAGCGCGAGCTGCTGGACAATCTGAGGCATCATGGCGACTCGCTACGCAATATCCGGGAGACCAAAACCTTCGACGACGACACAGCGGCAGCGTTACGCGAGCAGATTGCTGAGTTCAAGAAGGGCTTCCAGACCTCAGAAGGCAAGCTGCTGGCGGGCCGGGAGGAGCATGTCGCACTTGAGGAAGAGGACGTCACACAAGAGCAAATCGTGAGGCAGAAGCGTGGCTGAGACCTCCCCGAGCGACAAATTCTCCACGCGCGAGGGGAGGGTTTAGATTGCCGGCAAGCCTGCGTGAGCTGCGACAGCGCCGCGCTTCGGTCACGACCATCAAGAAGGTCACCAGGGCGATGGAGCTCATCGCTGCATCCAGAATCATCAAGGCGCAACAGCGTGCTCAATCGGCTGCTCCGTACGCACGGGAGCTGACCAGAGCGGTGTCGGCCGTGGCGACGTTCTCCAACGTTGATCATCCGCTGACCACCGAGGCCGAGAACCCGACCCGGGCCGCGGTGTTGCTGATCACCTCAGACCGCGGTCTGGCTGGGGCGTACTCGTCCTCGGTGATCAAGGAAGGCGAGCAGCTGAACCAGATGCTGCGGCAGGCCAACAGAGAAGCGGTGCCCTATCTGGCTGGCCGCAAGGCCGTCGCGTTCTACGGGTTCCGCCGTCGTCAGGTCGCCGCCAAGTGGGAGGGCTTCTCAGATGCACCGACCTATGGGCACGCCCGCGAGATCGCCGACAAGTTGATTGAGGCGTTCCGGACGCCAACGGAAGAGGGCGGAGTTGACGAGATCCATGTGGTCTTCACCCGCTTCGTCTCCATGCTCACTCAGCGGGTTGATGTGATCCGGATGCTGCCGCTGGAGGTAGTGGAGGGCGAGGAACCGCCGCCGAGTGAGGAGATCCTTCCGCTTTACGAGTTTGAGCCGGATGCGGCGACTGTGCTCGATGAGCTGCTGCCGCTCTATGTGGCGAGCCGCATCCATTACTGCCTACTGCAGGGCGCAGCCTCGGAGCTGGCCAGCCGGCAGAAGGCGATGAAGTCAGCAACCGACAACGCCCAGCAGCTGATCGAGCGGCTGACCCGCGAAGCAAACCAGGCCAGACAGGCCGAGATCACCCAAGAGATCTCCGAGATCGTCGGCGGAGCGAGTGCGCTAGCCGAGGCAAGTGCCGCCGCCGAGTGATCACAGTAAGTGAATGCCCAGATATCACCACAGATGAATGAGGGAAATCAGATGACCGCCACCATTGAAGAACAAGACACTGAGGCCTCCGCTGGCGGCATCGGCCGCGTCTCTCGGGTCATCGGCCCGGTTGTCGATGTTGAGTTTCCCGTGGACCAGATGCCCGAGATCTACAACGCACTGACGGTCGAGATCGCTGGCGCCGGTGAGACCCGCAGCATGACTATGGAGGTCGAGCTGCATATCGGCGACAACCTCGTTCGAGCTATCGCACTCAAGCCAACCGACGGCATGCAGCGAGGCACGGAGGTGCGGGACACCGGAGCGCCGATCTCGGTGCCCGTTGGCGACATCACCAAGGGTCATGTGTGGAACGTGACTGGCGACGTACTCGATGTCGACCCCTCGACCATCACGGTGACTGAGCGCTGGCCGATCCACCGCTCGGCGCCGAAGTTCGACCAGCTGGAGTCCAAGACTGAGATGCTGGAGACCGGCATCAAGGTGCTCGATCTGCTCACCCCGTACGTAACCGGCGGCAAGATCGGCCTCTTCGGTGGCGCCGGTGTCGGCAAGACCGTGCTGATCCAAGAGATGATCTACCGGATCGCTCACAACTTCGGCGGCACCTCGGTGTTCGCCGGCGTGGGAGAGCGCACCCGCGAGGGCAATGATCTGATCCATGAGATGGCCGAGGCAGGTGTGTTCAAGGACACTGCGCTCGTTTTCGGTCAGATGGATGAGCCGCCCGGCACTCGGCTGCGGGTCGGACTCTCCGCTCTGACCATGGCGGAGTACTTCCGCGATGTGCAAAACCAGGACGTGCTGCTCTTCATCGATAACATCTTCCGGTTCACCCAGGCAGGCTCGGAGGTTTCCACCCTCCTGGGTCGGATGCCTTCGGCTGTTGGGTACCAGCCCAACTTGGCCGATGAGATGGGTCAGCTGCAGGAGCGGATCACCTCGACGCGCGGGCACTCGATCACCTCAATGCAAGCGATCTACGTGCCAGCCGACGACTACACCGATCCGGCTCCCGCCACCACGTTCGCTCACCTGGACGCCACCACTGAGCTATCGCGCGAGATCGCTTCCCGTGGCCTCTATCCAGCGGTGGACCCGCTGGCCTCGAGTAGCCGAATCCTCGACCCGCAATTCATCGGCCAGCAGCATTACGATGTGGCGGTTCGTGTCAAGCAGATTCTGCAACGCAACAAGGAACTGCAGGACATCATCGCGATCTTGGGCGTCGACGAGTTGTCCGAAGAAGACAAGATCGTCGTCAACCGGGCACGCCGCATCCAGCAGTTCCTCAGCCAGAACACCTACATGGCTGAGAAGTTCACCAACATTCCCGGGTCGTCGGTGCCGCTCAGCGAAACCATCGAGTCGTTCCGGATGGTGTGTGACGGAGAAGTTGATCACATCGCTGAACAGGCATTCTTCAATGTCGGCAACATGGAGGATGTCGAGCGCCGTTGGTCGGAGCTCCAGAAGGAACACTGAATAAGCTCGTCTAAGGATCGAGTGGCTAGCGGAATGGAGCGACATGGCTGAACCGATGCAAGTGGAAGTCGTCTCGGCCGATCGTGTGGTCTGGTCCGGCAAGTCTTCCAACGTCATTGCCAAGACTGTCGAGGGTGAGATCGGTATCCTGCCAGGCCATGAACCTGTGCTTGGGGTGCTGGAGCCCAGCGCTGTGGTGATCTTCTGCGAAGATGGCCCCCGAGAGATCGTTGCCGTGGACGGCGGCTTCATCTCCGTCTCTCAGGGACGGGTGTCGATCTTGAGTGAGTACGCCCGAATGGCCGACGAGGTGACCGTGGCTCAGGCGGAGAAGGAGTTGGCTGAGGCGCAACGAGTTCTCGACTCGGGCGACGGAAGTGACGAGGATCGAAAGCATTTCCTGCGTGCGACCGCACAACTTCGCGCGGCGCAAAAGGCGCAGTAGGGTCGCTGCTATACATACGCGTGCGATCTGAGGGACGTTCATGCACGGCTGGCTCGGGGTCGTTCAGGTCTTCGGCGTGCTCATCGGCCTGCTGGCCGTCAGCCTGCTGATGCTCGCCGTACGCCGTCGCTGGATTGATCGCCTCGGTGGCACGTTCGCCTGCAGTCTCCGGCTGCGGATCACGACTCCGGGCGCCGGTTGGGTGCTCGGAGTCGGGCGTTACAGCGAGGGGATCCTGGAGTGGTTCAGATTCTTCTCCTACTCGCTACGACCGCGCATGGTCTTCCCGCGACGGAGCGTACGCGTGCTGGAGACCCGGATTCCGGATCCCGTCGAGGCGGTGGCACTCAACACCGATGAGAGGGTGCTCCGCATCGAGATGCACGATGGTCGTGGAGAGGCTGAGTGGGAGCTAGCCATGAGCGAGGAGTCGCTGACCGGCCTGCTGAGCTGGTTGGAAGCAGCGCCCCCTGGCGTTCGCCGGTTCGAGTAGTCGGCTAGTCCTTGGTAGCAAAGGCCGCGTCGAACGATGCTTCAGACGGGCGGATGCCGTTCATGCTCCGGATGAAGTCGAGCGCCTCGGGTGCGCCATCGAGCCGGTCCATGCCGGCGTCCTCCCATTCGATGGATATAGGTCCGTCGTAGCCGATGTGGTTGAGCATCCGGAAGATGTCCTCCCATCGGGTGTCGCCGTGGCCGGTGGAGATGAAATCCCAGCCGCGTCGCGGGTCCGCCCAGGCGAGATGCGACGACAGGCGTCCGTTGCGGCCGTTGTTCATCCTGATCTTGGTGTCCTTGCAGTCCACGTGATAAATGCGGTCCCGGAAATCCCAGAGGAAGCCGACGTAGTCCAGCTCCTGCCAGACCATGTGCGACGGATCGAAGTTGAGGCCGAAGCCGGGCCGGTGATCGATGACCTCCAGCGTCGCGACCGTGGACCAGTAGTCATAGGCAATCTCACTGGGATGGACCTCGTGAGCGAAGCGGATGCCGACCTCGTCGAAGACGTCGATGATCGGATTCCACCTGTCGGCGAAATCGGCGTAGCCAGCTTGGATGACCTTGTCGTCGACCGGCGGAAACATAGCCACGTAGTGCCAGATGGCGGATCCGGTGAATCCAACGACAGTGTCCACACCAAAGGCGGCGGCCGCGCGCGCGGTGGTCTTCATCTCCTCCGCAGCCCGCTGACGCACGCGCTCCGGGTCACCGTCCCCCCAGACCCGTGGGTTGACCATGTTCTTGTAGCGGTCGTCGATGATCGCCTCGCACACCGCCTGGCCGTTGAGGTGATTGGAGATCGCCCAACAGCCGAGTCCGTGCTGCTCCAGAATGTCTTTGCGTCCTCGCAGGTAGCTCTCATCCTCGACTGCTTTGACGACGTCGAAATGATCACCCCAGCAGGCAATCTCGAGGCCGTCGTAGCCCCAGCCCGCAGCGAGCCGGCAGATCTCCTCAAATGGGAGGTCGGCCCATTGTCCGGTGAACAAGGTGACCGGTCTCGGCTGAGCCGGCTCCGCCTTACCGGTGGCTTCCTTCAAACTGCGGGCGTCACTGATCATCGCGTCCTCCTGGTTGGTGCTTAAGGATTTGGTTGAAGCTAGCTTTCTGCCGCGGAGATATGGCTTCGCTCACCCCCCGGCACCCACAGCACGTCGCCATCGGTTCCGTTAACGACTCGGGTGAAGATGAACAGCAGGTCCGAGAGCCGGTTGAGATAGGTGATCGCCAGTGTGTTGATCCCGCCCGGAAGCTGGGGGTCTGCGACCGCCTCTGTTCCGTACGCGCTGGCGGCTGCCCAGGCGGCACGCTCGGCACGCCGCACCACCGTACGCGCCAGGTGGAGTTTCGCCGCTGCCGGCGAACCGCCGGGAAGGATGAATGACTTCAAGTT